>JAKAMT010000156.1 GCA_021812705.1 Bacteroidota bacterium
ATACTCGATTGAGAAGAGATGAACCAGGAAGCTGATCAGGTTGACAACAAAGAGCATCATAACGGTGATGTTGTCGATCTTGAATCCGAGTTCGATCTTAAAGAGATCGAGAGCGGGGGCGTTGCCCATCGTAACCCACGTGAATCCGGCAACAATATCTTTCGTGTTGAAATAAGAAAGTTTTGCATAGCCGACTAAAATGGAGAGTAGCAGTGTTATTCCGAGTATTGCCACTTCGAGAATGAAAATTTTTGGAATCTTTTTACCGAGAAAAAGAAGCGTAACAAATCCCAGAAGTGGAAGAAAGAGAATAACTACACAGATATTAATTAATAAACTTTCGCTCATAACCTATTCTTTTAAGTGGTCTATTTCGTCAACATTTACGTTTGCAAATGTTTTGTAGATGTTTAATACTATTGCAAGTGCAATTGCAGCTTCTGCCGCGGCAAGAATTATAACAAACAGTGCCATCACCTGTCCGCTCAGTCCGAAATTTCCGAATCTCGAGAACGCGATGAAGTTTATGTTTGCGGAATTGAGAACCAATTCAATTCCCATCAGCACCATAACGGCGTTTTTGCGCGTTACAATTCCGAAAAGTCCGAGCGAGAATAAAACTGCGCTTACAACTAAAAAGTGATTGAGTCCTACAGTTAACAAAATTTATTCTCCTGAATTACTATTTACACCATTAACTTCTTATTAATTGAACCGTATTATTCTTTTTCTCTTCTTGCTATCGACGCAGCGCCGATGAGTGCGATGAGAAGAAGAATTCCGAGCAGTTCAAAGATTAAAACATAATCGTTCAGCAGAAGATGGCCGAGTTCGTTTGCTGTTCCCGCAGGAAGTGAAGCCGGCTCGCTTCTCCAGTTTGTAAAAAACATAGCGGCTACGACCGCTCCCATAAAAATTCCGGTCCCTATCACGGCCGGCATAATCTGGACGGTGCCCGATTTAATTTCGACGCCTGTAACTTTGTTTGTAAGCATAACGCCGAAGAGGAGCAGTATCAGAATGCCTCCCACATAAACCATTATCTGCGCTATCGCAATAAAATCCGCGCCGAGCAGAACATAAATTCCCGCAACACCGAAGAAAGTGAAGAGGAGATAGAACGCGGAGTAGATAATATTCTTGGTGGTTACTACAAATAGCGCGGATAGAATTGTGATTGCCGCGAAAATATAAAAGATGATATCGTAAAAATTCATAAAACTTATTCTCTGGTTACTCGGATTTTTTTTCTTCTGTTTTTGGTTCTGCGGCAGCCGGCTTTGGAGCGGCGGCGGCTGCAGCTTTCTGAGCTTCTTTCTCTGCCTGGAATTTTTCGAAATTCAATTTCTTCTGAACAGCTTCCTCTTCCGTGAAAACGGAAAACTTGTAGAGAAGATTTGAACGCTTGTATTCCGAAAATTCAAAAACGTCCGTCATATAGATGCATTCAGTAGGACAGGGGAACACGCAGAGCTGGCAGTAGCAGCATTTTGCAAAATCTATTGTGAAGTTTGTTACCCAGAGAGCTTTCTTCTTTCCGTTTGAAGTTGTGCCCAGATCTTCGCCCGGTATCGATTTTGTCGTCTCAACATTGATGCAGCTTACCGGACAGGCTCTTGCGCACTGATCGCAGCCGATGCAGTCGTCTATATTAACGTAAAGTCTGTTTCTTTCTCTTTCGGGTAATGTCAGTTTGACTTCGGGATACTGGATCGTAACTGCGGGTTTGAACAAATGCTTAAATGTTATTCTCATCCCGACAAGTACTGTCCAGATTCCAAGCCATGTATTTTTCAGATATTGTTTCATCGCATTCTTCAGTTGCAGTTAACGGTTTATAATAAAGAAATTATTCCAATGATTATTAAATTTAAAAACGCATACGGTATTAAATATTTCCAGCATACAGCCATTAATTGATCCACGCGGAGACGGGGGAGTGTCCATCTCAGCCACATCTGCACCAGAATGAAGAACCATCCCTTTGCAACAAACCAGAACGCCTGCTCGTACGGAATTAACCAGGTAGCGCCGATTGTGTTGCCGAGATATCCGATAGGGGACTGATATCCGCCGAAGAATAAAATTGAAACTATCGCGGAGACCGCAAACATGTTGCCGTATTCGGAAAGCATGAACATCGCCCATTTCATACCGCAGTACTCCGTAAAATATCCCGCGACGAGTTCTGATTCAGCTTCGGGAATATCGAAAGGAGTTCTGTTAACTTCGGCAAGGGTGCTGATGAAAACGATTATGAATCCAACGAGCATGAAGGGGATCAATAAAAATTTGTTCAGCGCGAAAGCTGCGCCGCCGAAAATATTCCAGTTCCAGAAATATGCAGTCTGCATCTCGCTCATTTTAGACAAGCTCAAAGTTCCGGTCAGCATAACCATCGAAAGAACTACAAGCGCCGTAGGAATTTCATAGCTTACAATCTGAGCCGCGGAGCGCATTGCGCCCAGAAGCGAATATTTATTGTTGGATGACCATCCCGCCATCAGAATTCCAGCAACAACCAGGCTCGAAATTGCGATGACGTAAAAGATTCCAACTTCTGCTTCAGATCCGATCAGTTTGCTCGAGAAGGGGATTGCGGCGTAAGCGGCAAACGATCCCGCGAATACAAGTACCGGCGCGATGTTGTAAAGTTTTTTGTCTACTTCGTTAGAAACCGCGTCCTCTTTCTGCATCATCTTAACGAAATCTGCCACGGTCTGAAATAGTCCGTATGGACCGGTACGGTTAGGTCCCACGCGGTCCTGCATCCATGCAGAAACTTTTCTTTCGAGATAAACGCCGATGAGAGCGACCAGCAGAACATTAACTAATGGAAATACGGCAACAACTAGTGTTGAAATAATCATGTTGCCGGTCAAGTCGTAAATAAATTGATACATTATCTGTCCACTTCTCCCAAAACAATATCAATGCTTCCGAGAATTGCGATGATGTCTGCAACTAA
This sequence comes from Bacteroidota bacterium, assembly GCA_021812705.1. Classification (GTDB taxonomy): domain Bacteria; phylum Bacteroidota; class Ignavibacteria; order Ignavibacteriales; family Melioribacteraceae; genus Fen-1258. The sequence goes on from JAKAMT010000156.1 coordinate 2,969, forward strand.
ATGACCTTTGCACAATTCTCCGAGGATTTCAAGATTTACGAATGACGGCGCACGCACTTTAACCCTGAACGGATTAGTGTTGCCGTCGCTAATTATGAAGTATCCAAGATCGCCGCGCGGATTTTCTACTCTTGCGTATGCGGTTCCCTTTGGAGGTTTAATTCTTTTTGGAATTGCGGCTTTTACATCGCCTTCAGGAATATGATCAATTGCCTGCTCGATGATTCTTAAACTCTGTTCCATCTCTCTAACGCGCACATAATACCGGTCCCAGCAGTCGCCGACCGTTCCCTGCAGACCTTTGCCGACGGGAATATCGAAATCGAATCTGTCGTATATGGAATAGGGATCGTCTCTTCTTAAATCGAATTTAATTCCGCTTCCGCGCAGTGTGGGTCCCGATGCGCCGAAGTTGATTGCAGTATCTACAGGCAGAACGCCGATATTCGCAGTGCGTTCGATGAAAATTTTATTGTAGCTTAACAGATTGTCTAATTCAACTATAGTCGGTTTGAAATAATTTACAAATTCTTTTGTCTTCCGCACGAAATCCGGATGGATGTCATGTGAGAGTCCGCCGATCCATATATAATTGTAAAGCATTCTTGCGCCGCAGGTCTCTTCTATGATACTCAGGATATGTTCGCGGTCGCGGAAGAGATAGAGGAATGGCGTAAGCGCGCCGATATCCGCGCCGTTTGAACCGAGTGCAACCATGTGCGAAGCGATTCTCTGAAGTTCTGCCATTATCACGCGGATATACTCAACTCTTTCCGGCACCTGAATGCCTAAAAGTTTTTCCGCTGCAATTGCATAACCTAAATTGTTTCCGATCGAAGCGAGATAATCAAGGCGGTCTGTGTAGGGGACAACCTGATTATACTGCATTGCCTCTGAGTGTTTTTCGAAACAGCGGTGAAGATATCCCAAGTGCGGTTTCACACTTAAAACAAGTTCGCCTTCAATTTCTAATTCGAGTCTCAGCACTCCGTGTGTGGAAGGATGCTGTGGACCCATATTTAAAACCATGGTTTCAGTTTTTAGAGACATCTTTTCTTAGTATTTAATCTTGAAACGTTGGATAATCAATTGTTTAATAAATCAGTAAGAACAAAATTTCTATATTAAATCTGCCGGATAATCAATAAGGAATTTTCATTCCCTGATAGAATTCCGGATTCTTATAATCTTTTCTCAGCGGATGCCGGCTGATCTCTTCGGAAAATTCATCCCAGTCGTACGGCATCAAAATTCTTCTAAGGTCGGGATGATTAAGGAATACTATTCCCACAAGATCAAAAGCTTCTCTCTCGTGCCAGTCGGCGCATTTCCAAACATTTTCAACCGACTCAACTTTGGGTTCTTCGCGCGGAGCGGAGACTTTCAAAGTGATTTTATGTTTGAGGGAGACTGAGTGAAGATGGTAATAGACTGAGAGAGTTCCGCCTTTAATTATTTCGGAACCGTCTTCCTCTTTTATTTTTTCTCCGTTTGCGTCGTCCACGCCTGAAAGGCACATAAGGCTGTCGAATTTGAGCTGATCATTGTCGCGCAAAAATTCTGATATCTTATGGATTTGGAGAGGTGAGGCGGTGATTATCGGTTCTGTAGGATTCTCTTTTTCCAGTCCAATAACCGCTTCGCCAAATTTTTCTTTTAAGAGATTGTAAATTTCTTCAGCGTTCATCATGCGGATTTTTTTCTTAGGGATTCGTTTCTGATTTTATCTTGTAATTTAAGAAGTCCTTCAAGTAAAGCTTCGGGACGGGGCGGGCAGCCGGGCACATAAACATCCACCGGGATCACGCGGTCTATCCCTTTTAGAACGTGATAACCGTGCTCCCAGTATGGTCCGCCGCAATTTGCACAGCTTCCCATCGAGATAATATACTTGGGATCAGGCATCTGTTCGTAGAGTCTTTTTATACGGATAGCCATTTTAAGAGTAACCGTGCCGGAGATTATTATTGCATCTGCCTGACGCGGAGTGTTTCTTGGAATCACTCCAAACCGGTCGAAATCATAGTGAGACATTGAGGTAGCCATCATCTCAATCGCGCAGCAGGCTAGTCCGAAACCTAGCTGCCAGATGGATGATAAACGCGCCCAATTTAAAAGATCATCAACATTAGTAATTACTATGTTGCCTTCAGAAAATTCCTTATCTAGTAATCCCATCTCGAATATTTTCTATTTTAATTGTGAACGAATTGAGTGCCGGAATTAATTTTAGGCATCTCTCTTCAGGATATCATCCAACTTTGGAGCTTTTGGTGTTGGGCGAGCCCATTCCAAATCACCCTTCCGCCATTCATACGCCATTCCCAGGCCAAGCACCAGCAGAAATATTATTCCAACTAGGAAACCGTAGACTCCAAATTCTTTGTAAGTCAATGCCCATGGAAAAAGCAATACCACTTCCACGTCGAATATCAGAAATATGAGCGCCACAACGTAGAAACGGATATTGAATTTTACCCAGGGAGATCCTTCGGGATTTTCGCCGCATTCGTAAACTTTTTGTTTCTCAAATGTGGGACGGTTTGGCCGGATAAGTTTATAAATAAAGAGGGTTATTATAACGAAGACAATACCCAGAATTAAAAAAATCAGAATTTTACCAAATTCAGTCAGCATAACCTTTCAAAAAAAGTTGCTGTGAAAATAGCACATACAAGTATTTTTGTCAAGGAAACTCGAAAATGAATTTAGAAATCTTCGGCAATTTTTCTATCAATTGATATTTTTAATTAAATTTAAGTCACAATTAATCAAGATTGACTTGAAGATGAAAAAAAATATTTTTTGGCTCGCCGCGTTTCTTTTTTTGTCACTTAAAATAAACGCACAGTCGCCCGGACCTAAATGGGAAAAGATTTTTGAAACGAGAGATGAGTCCGTATTTATCGACACTTCCACTATAAAACAGTTCGAAAAACAGATCTCCGTCCTGAGCATAACATATTATAAAACTCCTAAAATGATCTCATCGATAGGAAGCGAAGCGGCAAGCGTGAAGAACCAGCTCCTCTTCAATCAGCCTCTGAAAAAATATACTTTGATAGGAACTTTATACTACGATAAAAACCTTAAGATATTAGGAGAAACATCTTTACCGGGATTCGCTTCAAGCAGCGACAACTTCTCTCTTCCGATTGAAGGGAATGCATCCATGTCGGC
>JAKAMT010000021.1 GCA_021812705.1 Bacteroidota bacterium
CTACAGGGCGGAAAGAATTTCCGAGCAATCGGATTTTTTCCGCCCGGAATTAAAAAGAGGAGAATAAATGAAATTATCAGAATTTCAATACAATCTGCCTAAAACGGCAATTGCAAAAAATCCTGTATCGCCGCGCGATAAAGCAAAACTGATGGTGCTCAACCGAGCGACCGGCGAAATTGAAGGGCGTAAATTTTCCGAGATCACTGACTTTTTTCAAAAAGGGGACGTAGTGGTGGTCAATCAGACAAAGGTTATGCAGGCCCGCCTGTTCGGAAAAAAAGAACGCACGAACGCGAAGATTGAAGTCTTTGTGCTTCGAGAATTAAACAAGGAAGAAAATATCTGGGATGTAATTGTAGATCCCGCAAGAAAAGTAAGAATAGGCAACAGAATATATTTTAATGATAAACTCTGGTGCGAGGTAATTGATAATACAACTTCGCGCGGAAGAACAGTACGCTTTAACGAAGATGCCGGCGATATATTTAAAGCGATTGAAAAGATAGGGCATACTCCTCTCCCCCCTTATATCAAAAGAGACGCTGTTCCTTCCGACAAAGAAAATTATCAGACAATATTTGCGGAAATAGACGGCTCGGTAGCAGCACCGACTGCAGGACTTCATTTCACACCGCAGCTGGTAAAGAAGGCTGAGAAGATGGGAGTAAAATTTGTACCGGTCATTCTGCATATCGGTCTCGGCACTTTCCGTCCTGTTGAAGTGGAAGATTTGACAAAGCACCGTATGGATTCCGAATATTTTGAAATTCCGGAAGAAACGGCTAAAGTGATCAACAAAGCTCTGGAAGAGAAGAAAAATGTTTTTGTTGTGGGCACAAGTTCATGCCGCGCTCTGGAAAGCAGTGTAACAGCGGACGGATTCGCAAAACCGAATTCCGGATGGACTGACAAATTTATTTTCCCTCCTTACGATTTCAGAGTCACAAAAAAACTGATTACAAACTTTCATCAGCCGGAATCCACATTAATGATGCTTGCGGCTGCATTCGGCGGTTACGATCTTATAATGAAGTCGTACAAAAAAGCGCTTAAGGACGGATACCGCTTTTTAAGTTACGGCGATGCAATGTTAATCGTATAATGAAAACTTTTGCAATAATTCCTTCGGGCGGTTTAGGCAGGCGGATGAATAATCCGCCATACCTTGCTGAAAAGCAGACGCCAAAGCAATATCTGAAATTCCAGGGGAAGGAATTGATCGCATACACGCTGCAGATTTTTCAGGATTCACCCCACGTGGAAGAAATAATTATTCCCGCGCAAAAAGAATTCTTCCCTCTGCTGAATGAGATTAAGGAGAAATATTCACTCGGCAAAATTAAATCCATTGTTGAAGGGGGTAGTGAAAGACAGCACTCGGTATTCAACGCGCTGAAATCAATCAGCGCGGAGGATGAGGATTTAATTATTGTTCATGATGCGGTGCGTCCGCTTCTTCCGCAGGATATTTTATCGAATGCGATAGCTGCCGCAAAAGAATACGGCGCTGCTGTGGTTGCGGTGAAAGCAAAAGATACTCTTATAAAAGGAACAGACTCTGTACACTCCTATGTTGACAGGAATGAGATCTATTATGCACAGACGCCGCAGATTTTCAGATACAAAATTTTATTCGGCGCGATGAAAAAAGCGGAAGATGAAAATTTTACCGGGACAGATGAATCCATGATCGTTCACCGGAGCGGATATAAAGTAAAAATTGTTGAAGGTTCTTCATTAAATTTTAAAATCACAAATCCGGATGACATAAGACTTTTTCAATTCATTTCTGAAAAAAATTAGATTAAACTGAACTTTTTTATCGGTTTTACGATAATAAAGAGGTGATTACCAACCTTGTTTTTAAGAGTCGGTTTCTCTAATTTTGTTCACATTTTTTTGAGAGTAACATGCTAAATCTATTATTCGTAATGCTCCTTTCTTATCTGGCTGGTTCCATACCCAACAGCATAATTATAAGCAAATTAGTTCGCGGAATAGATATAAGAGAACACGGAAGCGGAAACGCCGGCGGCACAAATGTGTTCAGAGTGCTCGGCTGGAAATACGGACTCCTTGTAATTCTGCTTGATGCACTTAAAGGAGCGCTTGCAGTAATTGTAATTGCGCGTCTCTATCTAGACAGTTTTCCATTTAAAAATATTACTCCGTTTGATGACTTCACGCTAGTACAAATCATCTGCGGCGTTACGGCCGTGATTGGACATATTTGGACTGTCTTTGCCGGTTTCAAAGGCGGAAAAGGAATTGCGACAGGTCTAGGCGTTTTAATCATGATAGTTACTGTCGATATGGCCTTAGCACTCGGAGTATTTTTCGTAGTTGTTACTTTTTCAAGATATATTTCACTCGGATCAATTGCTGCGGCAGTTGCGGTACCGGTCATTTTAGTTATAAGAGAAAATTTATTCGGAATTGATATCCAGGGATATCATACAATACTTCCATTTACAATTGCCCTTGCACTGCTCGTTATTTACACACACAGAAAGAATATCGACAGGATTTTCAAGGGAAACGAAAACAAAATTTCTTTCGCAAAAAAGAAATCACACTAAATGAAGGTTTCGGTTCTCGGAGCTGGCGGCTGGGGAACTACCTTAGCCATTCTTCTTCACAACAACGGCCATCAGGTCACACTGTGGGAATATAAAACCGCTTACGCAAAAACACTTCTTCGCACAAGAGAAAACAAAGATTATCTTCCCGGAATTAAAATTCCCAAAGGAATAAAAATTACCCACTCCTTAAAAGAGAGCTGTTCCGCGCGGCAGATGATTGTCCTGGCTGTTCCTTCTCAGTTTATAAGAAGCGTGCTTAAAAAACTAAAACGATACGATTTTAATAACACAATTTTTGTAAGCGTTGCAAAAGGAATTGAGAAAGGAACTCTTCTAACTGTATCTCAAATCTTAAAAGATGAACTGAAAAAACTTCCTCATGGAAATATTGGAGTGCTTTCCGGACCGAGCCATGCGGAGGAAGTAGCAAAAAAAATTCCGACTGCAGTTGTTGCAGCTTCACACGATCCATTTACGGCGAAAGAGATTCAGGCGGCATTTATTACCCCCTACTTCCGGGTCTATTCTACAACCGATCTGCTTGGTGTAGAATACGGCGGCGCGTTGAAGAATGTTATTGCAATCGGTGCCGGAATTATCGACGGCGCAAAATTCGGCGACAATACAAAAGCGGCTATAATGACCAGGGGAATTGCAGAGATTTCGCGTTTGGGAATTGCGCTCGGCGCTCGGCCTGAAACATTCTCCGGTCTTTCCGGCATGGGAGATCTTATTGTTACCTGCATGAGCAGGCACAGCCGCAACCGTTTTGTAGGCGAACAGCTCGGCAAAGGTAAAAAATTAAAGGATGTGCTGAAGAAAATGCAGATGGTAGCTGAAGGTGTAGAGACCTGTAAGTCGGTTCATCAGCTTTCCGTTAAACACAAAATCGAAACACCGATAGCAAAAGCAGTTTACAAAATTCTCTTCGAAGAAGTAGATCCCACTAAAGCCACATATGAATTAATGACCCGCGGAATGAAAGCGGAAGATGAATAATTTTCAGTAAATCCTTTATTCTACATCTTTATTCCAAAGATTCCACTCTACCCTTTTATCTGCTCATTTTCTAAATATTCCATCATCTTGTTTATCTTCACATAAGTTGCGTTAAATTAATTCCTTGACATTTGAATTAATGTAGTTTAGCTTATGTATATTAAAAAACACCGCAAAAAATTACTTCTTTAGGGGCGGCGCTTTCACCGGCAAAAAATATTAATACTATCATATAAAAACTCCTCCAATTGCAGATACGTACCTAATTCAGCAGCATTTAATCGATGCCGCCGGATTATAGTTAAATTATTAATTAATCTAATGGGAGTGCAGAATGAAAAAGAAATTTATTTAGCGTTGCTTGACTTATGTAAAAAAGTGAAGAAAGGAAAAACAATGAAAAATGTAAAGATAATTTCTTTTGCGTTAATTACACAGATTTTAGCGTGCTGTAATGGAAACTCGTTTTTACCCGAACCGATTACATATAATCCACTTATCCCGTTAGGAGTTGGCAATTATTGGCTCTATCGAGGATACACTCTTAACCCGGATGATGGCTCTGTGATTTTTCCGGATCAGTATAGATTTGGATTTATAATTCACAATCCTTCAGAACAAATAATCAATGGTGAAAAAAGAACATATTATCAAATGAGTTTCTCTGCTGAGAATTTAAAACCACTCGATGATTCACAATATAGTTTATATGGCGGAAGTAAGCTGGTTTATCAAACTAAAAACGGATTTTATTTTACAGGTATAGTACGAAAGGATACTATAGTAATGACATTTAGTGATTTAATATTTCCTAATCCGGCAATTAAAGGAGAATCTGTAAACGGACATGTGTTTTATTACAACAATTCAGGAAATACTTCAAATGTACCTTATGAAGCAACCACAAAATACACATGTGTATCGACAGATTCACTATTTACAACTCCATTAGGAGATTTTAGGTGCATTGTTTACAAAATGGCTTGGCAAGATTTTGAGCCGTTGTTCAGAGATGAGGTTTATTACTTCATCAAACCTGGTATTGGCATTATTGGAATGGTTAACATGGTCTATCACTATAGTCTTAAAAAATATCGTTATATAAGGAAAATTTTATTGACAGATTACAAAATCGAATAGGGGAAACAGAAATGAAAAAGTCATTTGGTATTCTTGTTATTTTCATACTTATGTGCAATTTAGTATTTGCACAGGAAAGCATTTTTGAAAAGATGAAAACAGATTTTACAGCATCAAAATCAGCTAACGAAAAAATAAACAGATTGAAATTAAGAGAAGCAATAAAAATATCCGAGCAGCTTTTATTGAGACCAAATATTATACTTTCAACGAATTTCAAGGGCATTTTTAATATCCTTGATAAGAATATTGAATTTGAGATAACAAAAGATTACGGAAAGGATGTAAACGGAGTTCAAGGATATAAGGCAGAATTAAAGGAGGGGGGTTATGCAATATTATCATGTTCGGTAAATGGAATAGGTGCGTCTGTTTGGTATAAAGACGCTTTTTATAGTATAGAGCCCATTGAAAATGGAATTTATTTTATATCGGAAGTGGATATAAGCGAAATGGCAAAACATGAAAGTAAGAATGATTACGGCAGAATAAATAAACTTAACAAAACAACACAGAATAAATTTGCCAACTCCATACTTTCACCAGCAACTGTAAAAGTAATTGTCATTTATACATCTGCAGTCCTTGCTTCTTATAACGGCGATGTAAATCTTTTAAATCAATCTATTAATCAATGTCAAGTTGTGACAAACGATGCTTTTTACAATAGTTTAGTCTCATCAAGCATTGATATTGTTCACTCTCAACAATTAACTTACACAGAAAGCGGAAATTCAGTTACAGATGTAAACCGCTTTATGACAAACAATGACGGTTACATGGATGAAATACACAGTTTAAGAAATCAATACCAAGCTGATATATGTGTACTTTTAGTAAACACGCTTGATAATAATGGTTATGCAGCTTCCATTGGAGCTGAATTTAATGATGCTTTCTATGTTGTGAAAACAAGCGCGGCAGTAAGCAATTACTCTTTTCCACACGAGCTGGGCCATTTATTTGGATGCAGACATGATAGCGATACCGGTACTACTCCTTATGCATATGCACACGGATATAATTGGTATGGGAAATTACCATATAGCCCAAATCCACGTTTTTATAGAACGATTATGTCTACTGAAGACGAAAGCAAATATATGCGGGTTCAATACTTTTCTAATCCAAATGTCTACGATCAATTAAACAATCCTATGGGTACAGTAAATTATAACAATTGTTCTGGTGCAATTGATGTAAGGGCTTCATATATAGCTGGATTTGAACCATATTTTACTACATCCGGGACTATGAATATAAATGAATGGTGGAGTGGTTCAGTCACTGTTACGGGAAATGTAACAATTGCGAGTGGAGTCAGATTAAATATCGAGCCAGGGACTTTATTATATTTCGCAAGTGGTGCGTCATTAATAGTTAACGGCACATTAAATGCGGTTGGTAGCGCACCAAGCGGAATTACTTTTAATCGAAGCGGTTCGACAGGAACATGGGGCGGAATACAATTCAATTCCGGCAGCAGCGGTAATCTGCAATACTGTACTATTCAGAACGCAAGCGTAGGAATAAATTGCACTAATACGGGATCTGCTTCAATCCAAATTTCAAACTGTTTAATACAAAACAACTCTTCAGATGGAATCTATCTGTACAATTCTTCGCCTTTGATTACAAATAATAGTATTCTCAGCAACGGTTCTCATGGCATTAACTGTGATACTTACTCAAGTCCCAAAATCAATTACAATACTGTAAAATGGAATACATATTCAGGTCTAAGATGTAATAATTTCTCATCGCCTGCCACTGCGTTAACATATTTTGGAGCAGGCGGAAATGTTATCAAAGAAAATCAACAAAGGGGCATCAATACTTCTTACAATTGTAATGTTTATTTCGGAAGTACTGGCGGAGGCGGTTCAAATAGTATTTTCAATAACACTAATTATGAAGTATCTGCAGATTATGGCTGTAATGTTTATGCCCAATATAATTGGTGGGGTAGTTATCCGCCTCCGCCCAGTGAATTCTATGCTTATCAATCGGTAATTGATAATAATTACGCAATAAGTAGCGATCCAAATCCGGGAAGATCAATTGCAGCATGAACAGATTTAACGACTAATCTTTCTAATGAAATTAATTTAAACGTATCTACGGACAATATGCATTTGATTTCTGTCTCAAATAATGATTCTGACGAGGATATTATAAAGTACAAAGAGATATTCAAGAAAGAGAAAAATACTTTTGCGGGAAGGTCAGCATTAGTAATGCTTGAGAACAGTTATTGGAAATTAAAAAAGGAAGGATTTACCGAATTTGTAAATCAGGAAATATTATCAAGAAAAAATGTTAAAGATGAATTGACTGTTCTTGCCTACGAATTAATAAATCATTCCCTTTTAGATAATGGTAATTATCTAGGTGCTGTTTCTCATCTAGAAAAGATAAAAAACGAAATGCTTTTAAATGAGAATATTGAAAAACATACTCTATTCAGTTTAGGATCTATCTACTTGATTTGTTTGAAAGACAAATTAATGGCGGTGAAATATTTTGACGAATTAAAACAGAAATATCCGGGCGACGAACTTATTCGGGATATTGATGTTCTGATGAAAAATAAGTCGGCATTTGCCAACAATCTTAGTATTCCAAATCAATTGTTAAAATCAACAGAAGAAAAAATACCGCCGGCATTTGAATTATTCGACTGCTATCCTAACCCATTCAATCCAACAACAACTATTAGCTACCAATTGCCGAGAACAGTTTTGTTACAATTAAAGTATTCGATATGCTGGGCAAAGAGATAGCAACACTTGTCAACGGAAACAATAACGCGGGGTATCACACCGTTAATTTTGATGCTGGCAAATTAACGAGCGGAATCTATATTTATACAATAAATGCTGGCAGTCCCTCGGCGAGCTCAGGACATGGATTTATTCAATCGAAGAAGATGCTGCTTTTGAAGTAATCTAGCGCTTTAGTTGCAGAAAGGCGGTGTAAAGTCACCGCCTTTTTATGATGCAAATTAAAAACCTTTCTTTAACACTTTCTTGTTTTTATTTATATTTCATTCAGCACAATTTAATGTGATTCTATCAATGAAAGAAAACATTTCAATGCCGGTGCAGTATCTGAAATCGGTAGGTCCAAAACGGGCTGAAGCGTTTTCAAATATCGGAATAAACACAATCAGAGACCTTCTTTTTTATTTCCCATCCCGGTACTTGGACAGATCCACAATTCTCAACTGCGTAAAAGTTGTTCAGTATGCGATGAACGGTTATCAGGGTGAAGTAACAATCATAGGAGAAGTGACCGATTCCGAACTCCACTATTATAATAGAAAGCAGATTTTCAAAGTTAAGATGAAGGACTCATCCGGATTTTTTGAATGTGTCTGGTTTCACGGCGCAAAATATTTTAAGGACGTCTTCCACACCGGAGATCATTTTGCAGTTTCGGGGAAACCGGTATTAACCAAATACGGACACCTGCAGATTGTCCATCCCGATTTCGACAAACTTGCCGAAAAAGAATCGAAAGATTTTTTGAACACCGGGAAAATAATTCCGTTCTACCGCGTTAAAAAGGAATTGAAGGAATCGAATCTTGGAGATCTTGGTTTAAGAAAAATAATCGGCAGCGCCGTTGCGAATTATTCTTATCTGCTTCAGGAATCGCTTCCGGATTTTCTAATTGCAGAGAATAATTTGATAGGAATTGTAGAGACCGTTCAAACACTACACAACCCCAAAAATTATTCTGATCTTGATACTGCAAAACACCGTCTCAAGTTTGAGGAACTCTTTTATTTTGAAACTTTGGTCGCTTTGAGAAAACAATTCTATACATCAAAAAAGAAAGGATTTTCGTTTCAAGTAAAGCCGGGGCCTACAAAGAAATTTTTAGATTCTCTTCCATTCGAACTTACCGAATCGCAGTTGAATGTTCTGAGCGAAATAAGAAAGGATCTTGAAAGCGACAGACCGATGAACCGACTGCTTCAAGGAGATGTGGGAAGCGGAAAAACTATTGTCGCACTCATAAGCATGCTCATAGTAACCGAGAATAATTTTCAGTCGGTGCTTATGGCGCCCACTGAAATTTTAGCTGACCAGCATTTCAAAAATATTTCCAGGCTGGTTTCGGCTTTCGGTCTAAATGTGGAACTGCTTATCGGCGGGCAGACTAAATTGGAACGCCAAAAGATTTTAAAACGGATAGAGGATGGTTCTGCCGATATCATAATAGGCACACACGCCCTTATACAGGACAATGTAAAATTTCACAAGCTTGGTTTAACAGTCATTGATGAACAGCACAGGTTCGGCGTTATGCAGCGGTCCAGTCTCATAGAAAAAGGATTTATCTCAGATGTGCTGATAATGACCGCCACACCGATTCCAAGAACTTTAACAATGACTATCTATGGCGATCTGGATGTATCTGTAATAGATCAGATGCCGAAGAACCGGAAGCCGATCAAAACAATTCTCCGCGGCGAAAATAAATTAAAAGAGATCTATAATTTTATAATTGATAAGGCGAAGGAGGGGGAACAGTCATTTTTAGTTTATCCGCTCGTGGAAGAATCGGAAAAATTGGAATTGAAAGCCGCTCAATCCCATTTTGAAGATTTGTGCAATGGCGAATTAAAAGAGCTCCGCTTATGCCTTATCCACGGAAGAATGAACTGGCGGGATAAAGAAAAAATCATGTTCGATTTCGCCGCAAAAAAATACGATGTGCTCGTTTCGACCACTGTAATTGAGGTCGGAATCGATATACCCGATGCGAATATAATTGTTATAAACGACGCGTTCCGCTTCGGTCTGTCTCAGCTTCATCAGTTAAGGGGAAGAGTAGGCAGAGGGAACAGGCAGTCTTATTGCATTCTTATCACATCAGACGTACATGCGGCTAAAATAAATAAGTTTAATTACAATTTTGATTATCTCTCGCCGGAACAGATAGAAAAAAATAAATCCTTAATCCGTTTGAATGCGATGGTAAAATATTCAAGCGGATTCGATCTTAGTGAAATTGATTTAAAACTGCGCGGTCCCGGAAATATTTTCGGAACGCAGCAGAGCGGACTGCCGGAATTAAAATACGCCGATGTAATTGAAGACTCTTCCCTTCTTCTTCAAACGAGAGAGATCGCTTTTAAAATCATCGGCAATGATCCTCTTCTCACCGATTCAAAAAATATTCTTATCAAAAAAATTCTTGAAGAATATTTTCTGAATCAGATTCAGTTAGCTCAGACCGCGTAATCTTTTTTTCTCGTCTCTAAAAAATTTTCCTTCATCATTGATCGTGCCAGAAAATTTTTTCGGAAAAAATTTTTGCCTCAATTTCTTGCAAAAAAATTATAAATGATTATATTTCTGGTAGAAAAATTTTAAAGGAAGCATTATTAGTTCGCATCTACCAAATAAAAAACTAAAAGTTGCTCTTACATATAACGTCAAACCGGAAGAAAAAAATTTTTCCGAACCAATACGTCTCACTCTTCACGAAAAACCAGCCGAAAATTACAACGATACTTATGCTGAGTGGGATACTTACGAAACCGTCAACGCGTTGAAGGAAGCTTTGGAAGTTTATCATGACGTTTCGATGATAGAAGCGGACGAAAATGCGTTCGAAAAATTTAAATCCGTTCAGCCGGAGATCGTTTTTAACGTTGCCGAGTGCGCACACGGCACCAGCCGTGAGGCTCAGATACCCGCGATGCTCGACATGCTCAAAATTCCCTACACAGGTTCCGATCCTTTGACACTTACTACCTGTTTGGACAAGGCACGTACAAAAGAAATTCTATCTTATCATAAAATTCCCACGTCAAAATTTTTATTGATCGAAACCTTAGAGGATATCGACAAGTTCGATCTCAAATTTCCGGTGATGATTAAACCGGTCGCAGAAGGGTCCAGCAAGGGTATTTTCAACTCATCACTTGTTAAAAACATCGATGAATTAAGAGAGCGGCTCCAGGCAAATCTTTCAGCCTACAATCAGCCCTTTCTTGTGGAAGAATTTCTGCCAGGGAGAGAATTTACGGTAGCTATTCTGGGCAATAATTCCGATACGGAAGTGCTGCCGGTAATTGAGATAAACCTGCATGAACTGCCGAAGGATCTCGCGCCAATCTATTCCTACGAAGCCAAATGGATAGCCGATACGCGCGAAAAACCACTGAACATCTTCACGTGTCCTGCTAAGATCGATGCTGGTCTGTATAAAAAAATTGAGGAGACAGCGCTTAAAACCTACAGAGTTCTGCGCTGCCGTGACTGGAGCCGGATCGATATACGTCTTGACGAGGCGGGAGTTCCGAATATAATTGAAGTTAATCCTCTGCCGGGAATTTTGCCCGATCCGAAAGACAATTCCTGTTTCCCAAAAGCAGCACGTGTGCACGGTCTTTCTTATCAGGAGATGATAAATAAAGTTTTATTCACAGCAGCAAAGAGACATAATTTATTATGAGTCTGAACAAATCCCGGTATAACGGGAATTCTTTAGAAAAAGTATTAATCTGTTATAACGAGCCAACCCGTTATTACGACAACTATCTTGGAAAAGGCATTTCCGATTCCAAGGAGAATGTCGACCTCTCGGAAAGCGATTTTCTGAAACAGATTGATCTGATAAAAAAATCTCTTTCAAAAAAATATTTAAGCGTAGAAACTCTAGCCGTCAACAGCGACATCAAAAGCGCAATTAAAAAAATTCAACATTTCTCTCCGGATCTCATCTTCAATTTTGTCGAATCAGTTGAAGGGAATACGGATCTGGAAAGTTATATCGCGGGATTGTTCGATCTGCTCGAGATTCCCTATACAGGCAACGGACCTATCAGCCTTGGAAACTGTCTGGTGAAATCGAGAACCAAGCAGATCCTGGAAGCGCACGGAATCAGAACTCCGAAGCATACTATTGCACATGTAGGTCAATTTCCAAAGAAAAAAAATTTTGCATTAAAATTTCCTCTAATTCTTAAATTAGCCCGTGAGGACGCAAGCATCGGGATTTCGGAATTCTCGGTAGTGAATGATTTTGATTCAATGAACGAAAGATTGAAATATCTTTTCGAGTCCTTCAATCAGGAAGTATTGATAGAAGAGTATATCGACGGAAGAGAACTGAATGTTGCGATTCTCGGAAACGAAGTTCTTCCGATCTCCGAAATCCGTTTCGACGGACTTCCGGAGGAATTTCCAAAGATCGTCACTTACGAAGCTAAGTGGTCGCCTGAAAGTGTTTATTACAAGAACACTGTTCCAAGATGCCCCGCTCCGCTGGATGAAAAACTGAAAGAAAAAATTGAAAAGATGGCGCTTGAAGCATTTGAGGCACTTGAGTGCAGAGATTATGTACGCGTGGATATACGCCTCAACAGCAGAAATGTACCTTATGTGATTGAAGTTAATCCTAATCCAGATATCTCCCCCGACACAGGCTTTGTAAGATCCGCCGCCGCCGCGGGAATCGGATGGGAAGAATTGCTTTATAAAATTTCAACATTCGCGTTAAAGAGAATTAAATATGATACGCAAGCTGCGGGCTGAAGACAAATCGCAACTCGTTGCTATTATCGAGAGAACAGATAATTTCAGCGAAGAGGAGAAGAAAGTGGCGGTTGAACTGATCGACGAGGCTGCTGCCAATCCGAATCATGAATATTATAATCTGTTCGTATCGGAGAATGAGAATAAAATTGACGGCTATCATTGCACGGGCAAACGTGCTTTGACAGACGGTGTTTTTGACCTTTACTGGATTGTTGTGGACAGTTCCAGCCGCAGAAACGGAATCGGTAAACAGCTTTTGGAGCATTCGGAATCATTCGTAAAGGAGAATAACGGAAGATGGATATTAGCCGAAACATCTTCCAAACAGAGTTACGATTCCACAAGAAATTTTTACTTGCGGAATAAATATTCGATAGTTGCCCAGATAGAAAATTTTTATACGGCCAATGACAACCTGGTTGTTTTTGGCAAGTACTTTAAAAAATAAACGGCAAAATACATAAAGGGAACTATCATGGAACTCTGGCAACAGATGGTTAGAGACAGCGTTCATTCTGTTGATCAACTTGTTGAAAAATTCGGAATCGACAGACATGTGGCGGAAGGTTTGGATGAATTCTTCCAGGCGCGCATTAATCCTTATTATCTTGGATTGATCCGCTATCCGGGCGATCCGATTTGGCGGCAATGCGTACCGGACAAAGCCGAACTAGAAGATCTTGAAGGATTTGAAGATCCGCTTCAGGAAGATCTGATGAGTCCCGTTCCTAATATTACACATCGGTATCCCGACAGAGCTTTATTCCTTACAACGAGCCAGTGCGGCATGTATTGCCGTTTCTGCACTAGAAAAAGAAAAGTAGGCAACTCAGATAAAATTTCGATGAAGGAGCTTGAATCAGCGTTCAAGTATCTTGAAAAACATACAGAAATCAGGGATGTTATTATGTCCGGCGGCGATCCGCTAATGCTCACAGACGTGATGCTTGAGAAGATTTTAAAACGTCTCCGTCAGATTCCGCACATTGAGATTATCCGTATCGGCTCAAAAATGCCGTGCGTTCTTCCCCATCGCATCACTCAGAAATTAGTTGATATGATAAAGAAATATCATCCTGTTTACGTCAATACACATTTCAATCATCCGTGGGAAATTACTCCGGAGAGCACAAAGGCTTGCGAGATGCTTGCCAATGCAGGAATTCCGGTAAGCAATCAGGCAGTTCTGATGAAGGGCGTTAATGACGACGCGGATGTAATGAAAGAATTGTTCACAAAGCTGCTCAAGATTAGAGTCCGCCCATATTATCTTTATATGGCAGATGAGACCCGCGGCGCTAATCATTTCAGAACCTCGCTTGATACCGGTTTGGAGATTATGCAGAAGCTGCGCGGTTATACAAGTGGTCTTGCGGTTCCCCATTTTGTAATTGACGCGCCCGGCGGCGGCGGTAAAATTCCGGTTCTGCCCCAGTATGTTCTTCACCGTGATGAAGACAGAATCGTAATGAAAAATTACAAAGGCGAGATCTTTGTTTACAGGGAAGCCCACAGTCAGAACGCCGTGCCCGAAGTAAAAGTGCCGGTTGAAGTTGTTGAAAAAAATAACGGCAATGGAAACGGAAACAACGGTAACGGATCTAACGGGAATGGGAACGGATCCTCAAAGAAGACAAAGAACTATAAAGAGAAAGTTGAAGTTACAGAGATCCCGGCGAGCAATAATTGATTACATCGTCAGGGTGTGGTCCCTTACGAGCAAAATACGGGGTGGTCCCCGACGAACAATATGCAAGTAGTGGCTGTCAAGAACTACTCCTTGACAGCCGTAGAAGAAACTACCAGAAGTCCTCGCCGAACAGTTTCATTTAACAGCCGCGACAATATTCAGCAAATCCTTTTCAAGTGTCTCCTTCGGTGTTTCAATAATCCTTCCGAGCTCCGTACTATCATTATAAAAAATAAATGTCGGGACAAGTTTTATATCAAGATTGGCAGTCTCATTGCCTGGAGTGGACTTTTTTCTGTCAACGCAATAAAGTGTAAGATTATTCTCATCGAATCCGGTCTTATCCAAAAGTTTGAAAAACCTCGGGACTTCCCTTTTGCTGTCGCTGCACCAGCTTCCCATCACGATTGTAATTTTTACGTCTTTCAATTTGCCGGCTAAATTTAAAATTGTAACCGAATCGGGCTTATAATTATCAAACTCTGAATTGAACCACCACGCAAAATTAGTATCTGCGAATGCCGTCCTGTCGCATAAACCGATCAGCATCGGCTTGTCGGATTTTTCATCTGTGACCAATTTGTTTCTCTCCTGTGCCGATATTACAGCGGCGAAAAGCAGAACGACTAAAAATATCTTTTTCATAATATTTAACCGTTATTATTTGATTTACGTACATCCAGTCCCCAGAACAGTTTGTTCCGGAGAATATCGAAATAGTTTGTGCGGTTGGAATGGACAAGTCTCATGGATTGCTTGCTTTTTTCAATCGTGATAACTGACGGCGATTTAAAGAAATCAACCCGCTGCCCGTCGCAGCTTACCTGAATTTTCTCGGATGGAGAATTTACCATTACCGTCACTTTCTGACTGCTTGAAATTACAACGGGGCGCATTGTAAGCGTATGCGGTGCGATAGGACTCAACGTAATAACATCCGCCTTAGGATTAACGATCGGACCGCCGGTAGATAATGAATATCCTGTTGAGCCGGTGGGAGTTGCAATGATCAGTCCGTCCGCTGAAAATGTTGATACATAATCATCATCCACTTTGATTGTAATTTCAATCATTTTGGGCCAGGGTCCTTTATCAATAACGAGATCATTAATTGCGTAAAGTTCTTTTCCGCCGCAATCCCCAATCAAAGTCATTCTCTCTTCAATGATATAATTTTTAGTTTTCAGATCGTTAAGGAACTCCCTGAAACCTTCGAG
This sequence comes from Bacteroidota bacterium, assembly GCA_021812705.1. Taxonomy (GTDB): domain Bacteria; phylum Bacteroidota; class Ignavibacteria; order Ignavibacteriales; family Melioribacteraceae; genus Fen-1258. The sequence goes on from JAKAMT010000021.1 coordinate 15,191, forward strand.
GTCGAACTCGGCTAAAAATCCAAGCTTCCCGAAATTAACGCCGATTATGGGAGTGCTTGAATGGCGCATCTCGTAAGCAGTATTGAGCATTGTTCCGTCTCCGCCTATCGAAACGACCATTTCGCATGATCTGCCCAGCTCATCGTGGGAAAGGAATTTTGAATTCCCGTCGAACTCATTTTTATAATTTTGAAGCGAGTCGCTTAGAATTGTTTTAAATCCGCTTAAGTGGATTTGTGAAATGATCTGTTTAACCGTAGCTACAATTTCCGGTTTGGAGATATTCGGAATTATTCCAATTGTCATTTTTTATCTGCTCTGTTCAGTTCCCAAAGCTTAACATATTTTGTAAAAACATATAAAGAAGAAAAAACCGCCAGCACAAAGCCGTGCAATCCGTCCATAAATCCTAATCGTAAAATATACATTTTGATAAAAATAAAAAGGGGACGAAATATTATATCATTCAAATTTGCCTTCTTGGCTTTACCGGATAACTCTTTTGCGGCTAGAGATGTGTAATTATTGAATTTAGCAAAGTAATGTGATACCGAGGGATCCGTAAAATGATTCAGATCGTTTTGAAGATGCCCGGTTTCCCCGTTATAAACAAGATGTTCATGAACCTCTTTTTCACTGAATGAAACAAATCTTTTATTGAAAAGGCGTGTCACCCGGGCAGGGTACCAGCCGCTATGCTTTATCCATTTGCCAAGAAAATAAGCGCGTCTTGCTACATCATACTGATTGAATTGCGGACTTTCCTCTTTGAACTTTTTTAATTCTTTTACAAGTTCCGGAGTAACCTCTTCATCGGCGTCTATCCATAAAATCCAGTCATGTTTTGTTTTTGAGAGCGCATAAATTTTTGTTTTGGCATAACCCGCCCATTCCACAATTTCGCAATTAACTTTAGGGAATGAAGAAGCGATTTTAAATGTATTGTCATCTGTTTTTGAATCGACCAGGATCACTATATCATCAGAGAATTCCAACTGGCTTTCAATACAGCGTTTAATATTTGCTTCCTCATTTAACGCAATAATTATTGACGATATTTTAATCGGTTCACTCACCTTATTTCTCCGTTGCCGCGGTTTTCAGATGCGCTTTGTAGAAAGCAATATTCAGCCCTAGCGTAAACCATATCATGGTTATTATTTCCTGATCGCCGAAATTCCATTCACCCAAGCCGGAAAACAAGAATCCCACGAATACAGCGGCAGCGCCAAGGGAATATGACGAAACGAACGGAACCTCTTTCACCGCGTTATATATTTTAATATTCAGTAAGAATATCTTGCCAAACATGAAGGCGACAATCATAAATCCAACCGCCCCAAGAATTATCAGAAACTGGAAATAATTGTTGTGGAGATGTCCGTAATTCTCCTTCAGGAATTTATCCTTGTACTGAGAATAAACTTTATTAAGATCGATATCCCCTACTCCGAATACAGGATGTTCAGCAAATATTTTAAGTCCGGTTCGCCACTGATCCAGGCGTTCTATATTTGATTCGTGATAGGGATCGAATATAGATGTGAGCCGATTCCGTTTATAATAAGAGAAATAAAATTCATCGCCAGATTTCTTGAAGTCGGTCGGAGAAAATCCTGCCTTGGCAATTTCGTGAAAAGTAACCGGTCTATTCGGATCGTTCTCCGCTGCATAAATGGTTCCGTTCACAGTACAGGCATATATCTTTTCTTTTTCAAAACTGATCCGGAATATTCCCTTGATCTTTTGCACATCGGCTTTTCTTAATTTTGCATTCGATATTTTGAATTGAATAAATTCATCTTCACTCTGGAAGAAGACGCGGTTATTATTCACCCATATAAATCCCATAGGAGATTTATTCACGAAGGAGTCAACCGCGGCCAACCGGAAACCGTCTTTCATTTCATAAAGAGTAATTAAATTTTTGTCGGGCGCGAAAGCCACAAACCAGGTTGAATCGCAGTCAAAATTTGTGACCCTTGTAATTCCGCGGTAATGTATTTTAAGTGCCAGTCTCGCAGGATCCTTATAAATTGTAATTCCGCTGTCCAGATCTGCTATATAAAGAATATTATTCCGGACTTTTAAATCCATTGTGTTGCCGGGCGTAAAGAATTCGGAAATTTTTTCAAATTTGTCCGAATCGTTTTTTTTGAACAAAACAAACCGCGTATCGATCAGATGGGTCACATAGTAATTATCTTTCCATTGATCAACCGTAACCGCCGGAGAGGGTGTTTCCAGAGTCTCTTTGGGTAAATTATTTTCGAAGAGAGAAATCCCCTTCTGATGATCTGCCACTATCACCGCATTGTTAACATTTAAAATCTGTGTTGCCCGCCCGCTGGTAGGAAATGACTTTTGAAGAGTAAGTTTTCCCTCTTCCATTTTGTACTGAACTATTTTGCTTTCATTTTTAAAATAGAACATAACAAAAATCAACGCGAGCAAGACAGGCAAAAGAAGAATCCATTTTTTCTTCATTAAAATAACCACCAGTATTCCTGCCGCTGCGCCAAGCCAAGCCGCTCTTGTGTAGCTGGAGAAAAGCCCAACCGCAGAGATGAGGAACGCAGTCAGATATAACAGTCTGCCTGTAATTTTGACCTTTTCATTTATAAGCAGTGCGAAAAGAAATATTGTGGTAATACTCATCAGTCCGCCTGCCGTCATCACATATTGAAACGGAGAGGGACCTTTCGATTCTATACTGTACAACTGCGCCACAAAATGTTCATAAGCAATTATGATATAGATTATCATTGTAACAAGCGCCGCACCCAGATAAACTTTGAAAAATAATTTTCCTTTCTCAGTATCTGTTACTGCGCCGCTGAATATATATACGATTGGAATCAGCACCATCCGTTTGAAAAAATTTTGGAATGCCTGCGCCTGGTTGATAGAGAAAATGGCCGAGATCAATTCCGCGGCCAGGAAGAGAAGGAACGCAGTCTCCAGACCGTTTTTCTCGAATATGTTCTCGCGGTTAAGCACATATCGGATCAGAATCAGAAAGAGAGGAAAGAAAAAACCGATCTGGTTCAGAAATATCGAATTGGTAAGAGAGATCACGAAGAGGAAAAGGAGTATATAGATCGATTTGTCAATCGTTTCAATTGTTTTTGCTTGAACTTTCATGCTAATCTCTGAATTGAAGTTCGTATAATTTTTTATAGATACCTTTTTCCTGTTTCAACAGTTCTTCGTGTTTTCCGTCCTGTACAATTTTACCGTGGTCAAGTACAATTATCCTGTCCGCATTGCGGATAGTACTCAGGCGGTGAGCGATAACAAATGTTGTTCTTTCCGCCATAAGTCTCTCTATTGCCTGCTGAACAAGGACTTCGGATTCATTGTCGAGTGCCGAAGTGGCTTCATCGAAGATCATTATCGGAGGATTTTTGAGAAGCGCCCGGGCTATGGATAGACGCTGGCGCTGCCCGCCCGAAATTTTTGTCCCCTTTTCGCCTACAATGGTATCATACCCTCGCGGGAGTTCTATAATAAAATTGTGCGCGTTGGCGGCTTTGGATGCGGCTATAATTCTTTCCTCAGAACAATTTTCAATCCCGTAGGCAATGTTGTTGCGGACAGATTCATTGAACAGAACGGTCTCTTGCGTAACTATACCCATCAGTTTTCTGAGATCTTCGAGCCTTATCGCTTTCAGATCAATTCCGTCTAAAGTAATCCTGCCGGAAGTGGGATCATAGAAGCGCGGGAGAAGATCAACACATGTGGTTTTACCGGCACCGCTGCTTCCAACAAAAGCAATCACATCCCCCTTTTTTACTTTCAGGTTGATGCCGTCAAGGACAAGTTCAGGACTGTCCTCATAATTGAACGAAACATTCTCGAATTCTATTTTTTCTTTAAAATCATTTACATCCAGCGGACTGTCTAAATTTTTAATTGCGGGTTCGGTATCTAAAATTTCGAATACCCGTTCCGCCGCCGCGTTGGATTCCTGAATTCTGTTGTTAACTCCGCTCAGTTCTTTAATAGGCGGCATCATTTGGAAAATGGCAAGAAGAAAAACAATGAATTCACTTGCGTTAAGACTTTTGTCGACCAATACAAGTTCCCCTCCGTAATAGATCATTGCGCCGCCGACTATAACGCTCAAAAATTCGGTAAGAGGAGAAGCGCTGTTTCTTATGCGCGCCATTTTCAGAACCAATTTGAAAAAATTATGGGTCTGAGTTTTAAATTTTTTATTCTCGTACTCTTCCATTCCAAACGCTTTTACAATCTTAACGCCGGTAATTGTCTCGTGAAGAATTGTGGTAATATCCGCCATCTTCTCCTGCAGCATGCCGCTTTGCTTTCTCAATATTAATCCGATCCAGCTTATAATTCCGATTGTAAAAGGGAGAACCAGCAGAGAGAACAATGTCAAACGCCAGCTTATTGAAACGGCAAGGCCTATAAAGAAAAGAATAGTGAGGGGTTCACGAATTAAATTCAGAAATACAGCAGATACGCTCGCCTGAACAACATTAACATCATTTGTAATTCTTGAGATCAGATTGCCGGTTTTTTCATTTTTAAAATAGCTCATCGGAAGTTTATGCAGATGGACATACGATTCATTCCTGAGATCTCGAATCATTCCCTGCTCAACGAAAGCAAGAAAATATGCCTGAAGATATCCAAAAACATTTTTAAGCAGAAATGCAGTAATAATCATTATGCAAATTTTGAGAAGTATTTCTCGCTCGCTTCCAGCAAAGATATAATCTTTGAAGGATTGGCTCACCTCATTTCCGATTTTGGAAAACCAGTTGCCCACCGGAGTTTCTGCCGCCTGGCTGAGAGTTTGAGTCTCGGCTTTTATTGCGCCTTTTAGCTGAAACAGAGTATTAAGGAGCGGAATAAGCATATAAACAGAGAGGGTATTAAGAAAAGCATAAAGAATGGAAAATAGGACCGACGCGCTAAGATGCTTCCGGTACGGTTTAATATAGTGCAAAACCCTGTAGTATGTCTTCATCAGTTTCTCATTGTGGAAGATTATTTAAGCCGCATCCGCCGTACATTGTAATCGTATTAATAATTTTGTCGTGCCTGTAATCATATATCTGAATAAATGCACTCTTATCAGAACGCTCATCATAAAATAACAACTTTCCGTGAACTAATAAATTCTCGTAATTGAATCCTGCAAAAATCCTTACTACCCTCTTTTCATCAGTATTCAGGATTATGAGTTCATTAAAATGCTGTTCCCCGGCGGTTCCGTAAGATTCTTTATTATCCGTTACAATGAAAAGGTAATTTCCCGCTTCAGACCATCTGTAATCGAAAATTTTTCCCTTAATTGTCGCGCATAGCTGCTCAGACTTTTCATCAAAATCTCTAATGTAAATGTAAGATTCCCCCTGAGAATAAACTTCACGAAAGCGGAATCTTTTATTCGGCGATATATTCGGAGTAGTTCGATTTGGGGGGAGCGGGTATCCGTTTTTCAGCAGATCAAATTTTCTCTCACGCGTCTTTCCTTCCTTGCCGTTGAGATCGAATGCATAGATTTTTTGATCGACAATTCTCGAGACTAAAGTATCAATCGATGAAAAATTCACTTTAAATGTATCCTGATTCTCCCAGTATGTATAAAGCTGAACGCCATCCCCTAAAGATTTAAGGTCAAGAGTTTCCTCCTCTTCCCTTCTCATCAAGAATAGTTCTGCATTGTTAATGTAGAGCATTTTGCCCCGCTGGCCGAATCCCGCCGCAGCGCAGACAAAAGCATTCGTATGATCGGGCGTGTAATTCAGCGCAGCCACCTTTAAAAGAGGATTGCTCCACTCCACCTCCGTTTGTTTTGTGAGGAGATTGTAACTGAATACCGAAGCTCTATCCAAATATTTTGATACGAATAGAACGTTTGCATAAGCATCCAGAACTGCCACACCGTCCCGCGTAATCTTATAATTTTTTCCGATGAGGGAATTTGTAAAAAGTTCGAATGCGGCCTCGCCCGCCTCGAATGAGGAGGCATATCTTCCGAAATAGATCTTGAAATTTCTTTCATAAATTTTTTCAATTCTTAAATCTTTCTGCAGGACGGTATTAAGAGACAATCTGAAAGTTTCCACCTTCTCTTCAGTCGAAAATTCTCCTAGAAAAATCGAATAGGGCTTTTGGCTATCCTTTCCATTATCGTATGATCCCTGTGAACATGAAAGCAGCAGAAGAAGGGACGAAAAAAGCGGAAATAATAATTTAGTTCGGGTTAAATTCATATAGTAAAAATACAAAATAGAGGGGCAAATTCAGCCACGCGGATGATGATCTCTGTGTTCCTGCTTAACAAAATTACGGTCGATATGTGTATAAATCTGGGTTGTGGAGATATCTGCATGGCCCAGCATTTCCTGCGCAGCCCGCAGATCTGCGCCTCCTTCTAAAAGATGAGTCGCAAATGAATGACGGAAAGTGTGCGGATGAATCTCTTTTTTAATTCCCGCTGCTTTTGCATACTGCTTGAAAATATTCCAGATTGCCATGCGGCTGAGTTTAGTTCCCCTTTTCTGATTAAGAAAAAGATAATTCTGAGGTTTTGAATTTTTTTCCAAAAATGGGCGCGAATTTTTCAGATATTCCTTCAACCATCTTATTGCGCTGCTACCCAAAGGAACAATCCTCTCCTTTGAGCCTTTACCAAATATTCTTATTACTTCATCTTCAAAGTAGATATCGCTTATTGTCAAATTTATAAGTTCTGATACTCTGAGTCCGGAGGAATAAAATGTCTCCAGAATCGCCTTGTCTCTCAGCCCTGCAATTTCTTCTGGCTTTGGGGAATCCAGCATTTTCTCAATCTCCGCAAACGTAAGGACAGCCGGAAGTTTTCTGCCAATTTTAACAGGGCTCAGCAGGTCTGCAGGATTTTTATGGATATAATTGTTCATTTCCAGGTATCTGAAGAATCCTTTTATGGAAGAGACATAGCGTGCTGTTGTTGCGCTGTCCACCTTGAGTTCTCTCTGTTCATTCAGAAAACCGAAAAGATGTTTTGACCGGACTTCATCCAGATCGGAGATTTTATTTATAAGCAAGTAGTCTAAAAATTTTGAAATATCATTCTTATATGCAGAAGTAGTATTTGAAGAGAGGTTTTTTTCAAACTGAAGATAGCCGAGATAATCTTTCAATATCTCCTTCATTGTCCTTCTTCCGGTTTTGAATTTTCCAATTCATCCTGTTCCGGATAACGAATTCTTTTGTGATGCTGCCCGACCAGAATTCCGAAAAACGATTCTTTAATTTTTTTAATGTCAGCCAATGTTAAAGGGGATTCGTCCAATTGCCCGTCATCTATTCTACTGTTGATAAGATTTGAGATTATATTCTCAATTTTTTGCGCGTCAGCGTCGTTCAAGGAGCGGACTGCAGATTCGCATGCATCTGCCAGCATTACCAAAGCTGTCTCTTTTGTATTGGGCTTTGGGCCCGGGTATCTGTAGCTGTTTTCATCAATTTTATCTTCTCCGTAAAGTTCTTTCGCCTTTGAATAGAAGAATGAAATTACCATTGAGCCGTGATGCATGGGAATAAAATCTATCACTTCCTGCGGGAGTCCGCTGGCTTCGGCCAATTCAATTCCTTTTTTGACATGATTAAGAATAAGTTTAACGCTCTGTTCCGGTTTCAGCTTTTCATGAACATTATGCTCGCTCTGCTGATTTTCGACAAAACTTTCAGGATCCAAAATTTTTCCGATATCATGATAATATGCGCCAACCCTGGCAAGCATAGGATGGGCATTAATTGCTTCGGCAGTAGTTTCCACAAGTGTGCCCATAGTAATAGAATGATTAAATGTTCCGGGAGCGTTCTTTGCAAGTTCTTTCAGCAAGGGCCTGTTGAAATCCGTCAATTCTAAAAGCGTAAGCTCGGTGGTCATCTTAAAAAATCTTTCAACAAATATTATTAACCCGTATGTAATCACCGGACTGATAAGCGCATTTGTGGCCGCAAACGCGAAGCTCGAGAGCATCTGACCGAATGAATCATATCTTTCTAAACCAAAGGCAATTATGCTTATTGAGTATCCTATAAAAATAAACAGGAACGACCGGAATATTTGAGTTCTGTTTTTAATATCGCGCACAGTATATGCCGCCAGACTTCCGGCAATAATATTCATAAGTGCAAACGCATAATCATTTCCCTGCAAACCTCCAGCCACTAATGATGTAACAATCGTTCCGTAAAATCCAACGCGTGAGTCATAAATTATTGTCAGAATCATTGAAGCAACCGGTACAAGAACCAAAAATTCTACAGCCGTGGAAACATTGATCTGATATACCAGGTATGAGAGGAGGCTGATAAAGAGAATAATGCATGCAATCAGCAAAATTTGACGGTTGTCTTTATAAATCTTTCTCCTGAAGAGGCGCACATAAATAATAAGCGGAAGTACAATTATCAGCATGTGAAGAAACTTACCCATGTTCTGAAGTGATTTTCCCCAAAACCCTTTCTCCTCTCCTTTTGCAATGCGGTAAGATTCTATTTTCTGCTTCGTCTCCGGCTTTATCCGGTCGTGTTTTGCTACTATTCTTTCATTTTCATTTACGATGCCGATATTTCTCGGCACTTTATCTTTTGCATTTTTAACAGCCAAGCTGGTAAGTTCTTTACTATAGATCAGATTAGGGCGGATAAAATTCGATAGATATTCTTCTATCGCTTCAATCAGCTGAGAATTTTTACCAATTTTAGCAGAAAGGTAAGAGCGGATAATTTCATTTGCGCTGTTAGGTTCGGCATACTGTTTTTTATTTGTAATATTTTCATATTTACCGTCGCGGATAGAGATGCTGTCGCCTGAAATGTCCGTATAAGAGAGGCTAAGCAATCCGATTTGATAAATATTTTTTAAGCTCTCTTTTGAAAACTCAAATGTTTTTTTGAGGGATCCGGATTTAGCTGCTTCAGTAGTTCTTTGCTGGCGAGCCATTCCGTAAAATAATTCAAACGTTTTATTGCTAAGCTTTGTTTTATTAGGGGGTAATGTTGAAGAGCCGGATAGATATTTTATCAGGTACTGATTGTATCTGTCTAAAGAATCGAGAGTAACATTAACCACACTATTATCGCGCAGAAAAATCGGCTGAATATTTTTAGCAGCGGTGGCTTTTTCCGCTTCATACAATTCAGGCTCTTTAAGGATCTCAAAAGTCATTGAGGCAATAAGATCATCACGCATCCAGACTGATCCGACAGTCACATCAGAATCGATCGATTCACTCTGGGGGAACATGAGTACAGAGAGGAGCACGGTAGCAAAGACAATAAGCAGTTTAATGCGAAGGCTTGTTCTCAATTTATTTTCTTTTGTCGCGTTAAGCATTTTATTTTTTCGCCTGTAGAAGCATTTTTAAAAATTCTGCCACACCCCCTTCATTGTTATCCTTTTTTGTGACTACATCTGCTATTCTTTTCAGGTCCGGCACCGCGTTAGACATCGCCACTTTTAAGGCTCCCGTTTCGAATAAAGATTTATCGTTGTACCAGTCCCCGATAACTGCCGTCCGTGAGGGTTTTATTTTCAAGTGTTTCAGCAATTTCTTCATTCCCTCTCCTTTGCTGCATCCCATCCTGCGAATTTCAAGCATATAAGTTCCGCCCATCTGGTTAGATTTATATAATGATCTTTTTACGCCGAAAGTGTGGGGAAAGGTCATAAGTTTAGAAACATGTTTCATATTATCAAAATAATCACCTGCAATTAAGACTTCCAATGTATCATCGGAATAATTTTCGTACGATGCCACTTTTTGAAATTTAGCTCCAAGTTTAGTTTTCATAAACGCTTCGTGCACATTTTCTTCTGTAAAGTAGACAGCGGATGGATGGCACAATACTATTTTAAGAAGATACTGATCAGCCAGTTTTAAAGCTCTGTGCACATATTTTTCCGGCAGATGTTTTTGGAAGATGCTTTCTCCCGCAGGATATCTTTGAATCAACGTACCGTCCAAAGTTATGAGAGGGATTTTTATCTCCAATTGGTCCGCAATTTCGGTCACGGCGCTCAACAGTCTTCCAGTTGCTATTGAAAATTTGACATTCATTGCAGAAAGTTGTTTCACAAGTCCGGCAGTCTCTGCGCTGACATTTCCATCGTCGTCAAGAAGAGTTCCGTCAAGATCAAAGACAACTAATTCAATCCTTCTGAGTATTTCTTTGCTTATCATCATGCGTATAAATCTTTAACTGAATTATCAACAACAAAATAAACAAATTGAAGTTAAACAAGTAATAATTGAAATGGCAATTGATAATGTATTATCAATTTGATGAGAAATCCGGAAAAAACGGGCGGATTTTTAAAGAGATTCCAGTTCCTTAATTGCTTCATTCACCGTATTGCAGATATGCAGAACTCTGTCCAATTGTGAAATCTCAATCAGTGTTTTTACGTTTTTTGTGGGAGACGCAATTCGAATATGTCCTTCGCTCGACTGGAGAATCCTGAAAGCGAGCAAAATTGCGCTTAAGCCGGATGAGTCGCAGTATTCAACTTCTGAAAGATCAACAATCAATTTTTTTACATCTTCCGTGTGAAGCAGTATGGTAAATTCACCTTTCACAAATCCTGCTATAGAGGCGTCGAACCGTTTCTCGTTGAGTTTGAAAGTGGCAATATCACCTATCCTTCTCAGTTCGTAATTAAAATTTTCACTCATCTTTCAGTTTCAATAAATTGTAATTTTCCACCTCTAATCTACAAATTCAAAGGGATAAACCAAAGATTTTAATTAAAACATTTGCAGATAATTAAGAAAGCCGCGGTATACCCGTTCCGGCTCATTTTGATTTCCGGCAATCTGCATACTATAGTATTTGTCTGAAAATTCTTTAACAAATCCTACCCTAATTTTAGATTTCACAATATTGGAAACCGCGCTGCAAAATATATCTTCTTCTCGGTTCAAATCTAATACTACTTCGAACTCTTCCGATTCGATTCGTCTTACCAAATTTTTGTACGGAAGGCTGAACGGTTTTTTCAATGCGGGTTGATAAGTAATAAACCTGAATTTATCCTTTTCAGGAATTGAGCTGTATTTATGTTCGGGAATAAATAATGTAATATCTTTTCTATGGATCAGATAATATTTAATGATATCCAGAGAATTTGAAAAATCTTTTTCATTCGAAGGCATCACAATGAAGAAATTATTCGCTCCGCTCAGGATACCATTGAATGAAATTGTTTCAGTTTCCTTACGGATATATTTTCTGCGCAGAATGAAATGGGCAAATTTTCTTCTTAAACCTTCGAACATATTATACCTGCCCGATTAATTTGAGAAATTGTTCTTTAGTAATGATTTGAACACCAAGTGAGCGGGCTTTTTCAAGCTTGGAGCCTGCTTCCTCTCCTGTCAAGAGGTAATCCGTATTTTTACTGACCGATGATGCCACTATACCGCCGTTGTCTACAATAATCTGTTTGGCTTCTTCTCTGGTCATGTTTTCTAAAGTGCCGGTAAGGACAAAAACTTTGCCGCCGAACTTATTCGAATCCAATCTCTTTTTTTCACCGGTTAAATTAACACCGGCATTTTTAAGCCGCACTATAATTTTCTTGTTCTGCGGATTTTTAAAATAATGGATTACACTCTTGCTTATGCTCGAACCGATCTCATGGATCGACTCAATTTCATCCTGGGAAGCGGCAGCTAATTGATCGATCGACAAAAAATGTTCGGCCAATTTATTTGCGGCACCGGCGCCCACATAACGGATTCCAAGCGCAAACAGAACTTTATGGAACGGCCTTTTTTTGCTCTCTTCAATAGCGTCAAGCAGATTATCAATGCTTTTCTCTCCAAGCCGCTCGATGCGAATTAATTCACTTCTCTTCTCTTTAAGATGATATATATCAGATGGATCGTTAAGATGCCCCATCTCCACAAATAAATTAATCAGCGCATCACCGAGTCCTTCAATATCCATAGCTCCGCGCGAAGAGAAGTGAGCTATTTTTCCTTTTATCTGCGCAGGGCAGAAATTGTTTTCGCAATAGATTGCGACTTCATCTTCCGGTTTGAACAATTTTGATCCGCATACGGGGCATTTGGCCGGGATTTGAGGAGGCGTTGAATTTTTATCTCTCTTTGATAGATTTACCGAAACTACTTTTGGAATTACATCCCCTCCTTTTTCAATAATCACCCAATCATTTTCTCTAATGTCCTTTCTTTTTATCTCGTCAATATTATGAAGTGTTGCCCTGCTGATAGTAGATCCTGCCAGAAAAACCGGTTCGAGCTCGGCAACCGGTGTTAATGTTCCCGTTCTACCTACCTGCCATGTAATGCTTTTAAGTTTTGTCTCGGCTTGTTTCGCCTTGAATTTATAAGCGACGGCCCATCTGGGCGATTTAGCAATACTTCCAAGAATTTTTTGTTGTTTTAATGAATTCACTTTTATCACAACCCCGTCAATTTCATAGGGGAGTGTTTCGCGTTTGCCTTCCCAATAGCTGCAAAAATCCAGAACCTCTCTTATATCACTGCAAAGTTTATAATTCCTATCGATTTTAAAACCGATCTTATCCAGCAGTTTCAAATTCTCTTCCTGCGAATTCAGCTCGGCTTTTTCAGAAAAAAGATAATAGAGAAAAATTTTCAGCGATCTTTTGGCAACCAACCTGGGGTCTTGAAGTTTAAGCGTGCCGGCGGCACTGTTGCGGGGATTGGCAAATATTTTCTCTCCGTTCAGTTCCCTCTCTTCATTCAGTTTCCTGAAACCTTCGAGGTCGATATAAACTTCGCCTCTGACTTCGAACTGATCCAATCCCAATTTTGTTGCAATCGATCTGGTAATGGTAAGCGGCAGCGAGCGGATAGTTTTTACGTTCGCAGTT
>JAKAMT010000157.1 GCA_021812705.1 Bacteroidota bacterium
ATTGCAGGCTCATTCACTAAATCGCGGGTAAAAAAGACTGCGTTCATTATTTTTTCGGTGTTTGACAGGACTGATTTTAAAATCTTCTGATCAGTGAAGTGGATGTACACATTCAGATCATCCGGTTTTTTTCTGCCTGACTTATATCTGTCAAAATTATAATTGCCCAGATGAACACCCTCAATAAACGACTGAAGAAAAATCGCCTCATTGTCGAAATATTTTTTCAAATTTTCGAACGAAGGGATGACAACATGCACTTCTTTTAAATTTTTCTTTTTTAGAGAAGAGATGAAACCCGCGAAATAATTTCTGAAATAATCCGAATTGAAATCCTCATCAATTTTAAATTTATTTATAAAAACCGCAGATGGATTTCCGGAATGAGAATAGTAAACAATATCCGACGTTTTATGATCCAATAAATTTTTCTTTTGGAGCTTGCCGAGAGGCAGGGCGAGAGACTGGAAAAAATTATCGACTATTTTTTCAAGTTTTTTATTATCAGAGAAAAATTTAACCAAACCGGAGTTATCTTTAAACGACAGTTGATCGCCTGCAGGATAAATTTTCAGATTAAAATTCATGTCGGTTCTCCGCAATAATTATAAATAGAGTTTTGCAGCATCAATAATTTTTTCTTTTATCTCTTCCAGCTTAGTATTAGTAAATCTTATGCCCGCCGCGTTAAGATGCCCTCCGCCGCCGAACTGAAGAGCCAATTTATTTACGGCTATCTCCCCCTTAGATCTGAAGCTAACTTTAATGCCGTCGTTCAATTCATAAAAGAGAATTCCGATTTTAACGCCCTTGACAGTCAGGCAATAATTCACGAATCCGTCCACGTCGGCCTCACTGGAGCCTGTTTCAACAAGCATTTTGCGCGTGACAGTCATGTATGAAATCTGCTTTGTGCTGTCCAGCTGCATTCCGCCAAGCGCATAGCCCAACAGCTTCACCCTGCCGAAATTAAACTGGTCGAATATCTTATCATAAACATCAGTAGGATTAACGCCTTTTTCAAGAAGAATCGCCATAATTCTGTGAATCTTTGGCGAAGTCCTGTCGAATCTGAATGATCCGGTATCAGTCATTATTCCCGCGTAAAGATTCAGCGCAATCTCAAAATCCAGATCGACAATTTTTGTTTCGTCAATAAAATCATAGACTATTTCTGCAGTGGCGCAGTAAGAATCTCCACCAAAGATATGATCGAAGATATTTTCGGAATTCAGGTGGTGGTCGATGCAGACTTTGAGGCCTTTAAAGTTGCGGAGCGATTTTTCCATCTTCACAATTCTTTCTGCCTGATTCAGATCGAGCAGAAAAAATATTTGCGCTTCATTGATTACCTGACTATGAATTTTTTCGTCAAATTTTTCGATTACATTTTCTTCGTCTAAAAATTGGAGATTGTAAGGAGTTGAGCTGTGATTAATTATCCAGGCTTTTTTACCGAGCTTCTTTAAAATTCTAAAAAACGCCAACTGGCTGCCCAGAGCATCGGCATCCGGATTTACGTGGGTTGATAGTATAAATCTGTTGTGATTCTCGATTAGACTCTTAAGTTTTAAAAAATCGCTCATGTAATTTCAGATTCAATTTTAGTTTAAGAAAAAAGAAGGCGAAGAAAAATCTTCGCCTTCCTTACAAATTAAGTTGCTGAAAAAATAACTTTTAATTCACTTCCCATGTATTGGCACCAAAGAGAAGTTTTTCCAGTTTTCCGGCGCCTTTCTTTTCCGTAATGTGTGCAATCTGTCTATCAACTCCTTCGTCGTAAGTAGGTTTCAATTCCTGTCGGATGACTCCGAAAGGAGAAGGCAATGTAGGATCTTCTTCCAGATGGGCAAGAATGAAGGCGCGAGCATGGCTTGCATCTTTTTCATCATGAACCCAGACATCGTTAATAGAGTTCTTACTGTCGTTAAGATCTATAACAACCGGTTTAAAGCCGTCAAGTTTTATCCCTTTCTTGTTATCTTTTCCAAAGAGCATAGGCTCACCGTGCTTAAGCATAAGCATTTTTTCCGCTCTGTTTTCTTTACCTGTGATAGGATCGAAAACGCCGTCGTTGAATATAACGCAGTTCTGAAGAATCTCGACAAAAGCTGTGCCCTTATGTTCAGCAGCGCGTTTGATCACTTCCTGCATATGCTTCGGTTCTGCATCCGCTGTACGAGCCACAAATGAAGCACCCGCGCCGAGAGCTAAACTGGCAGGATTGAATGGATAATCAACACTTCCGTAAGGAGAAGTTTTAGTTACAATTCCCTTAGCAGAAGTAGGTGAATACTGCCCTTTCGTTAATCCGTAAATCTCGTTGTTAAAGAGAAGGATTTTGAGATCGATATTTTTTCTGCAAGTGTGGATGAAATGATTTCCGCCGATGCTCATCAAATCTCCGTCGCCGGTTGCAACCCAAACGGAAAGATCCGGATTGGCAATTTTAACGCCGGTGGCAATGGCAGTGGCTCTTCCGTGGATTGTATGGAAGCCGTAAGTATTCATATAATATGTAAAACGGCTTGAACAACCGATTCCCGAGATCCAAACTATTTTTTCTTTAGGGACATTAATTTCCGGAAGTGATCTCTGAACCTGCGCAAGTATTGAATAATCACCGCAGCCAGGGCACCATCTTACATCCTGACCTGACGAAAAATCTTTAGCGGTTAATTTAACCTGCGGAACATCTATGTTATTTGCCATTTTTTCCTCCAAGGATTTCTACAATCTTGTTTTCGATATCACTAGATCTAAAAGGAAGCCCGCGCACAAGATTGAATTGCAGTGCATCAATAAGAAATTCGCTTCTGACGATTTTTGCAAGCTGTCCAAGATTTATTTCCGGAATAAGTACTTTTTTAAATTTGTTCAGAACGTCTTTTGTGTTTTTAGGCATCGGGTGTAAATATTTAAGATGCGCCTGAGAAACCTTATATCCTTTGGAGACTGCTTTATCTACAGCTTCCTTGATGGCGCCGTAAGTTCCTCCCCATCCCAATACTAACAGTTCACCTTCCTGATCACCCTGAATACTCAAATCGGGAATGTCATTAACAACATTTTTAATTTTTTGATCTCTCAATTTTACCATAGCATCATGGTTTGAAGGATCGTAATTCACATTACCGGTGATGTTTGCTTTTTCAAGTCCGCCGATTCTGTGCTCCAGGCCCGGCGTACCCGGCTTAACCCATGGTCTGGAAAGATTTTCATCACGTGAGTATGGCGCAAACCCCTGAGGGTCGGTTGCAAACTTAACGGGGATTTCCGGGATCTCATTTTCATGTGGAATTCTCCACGGTTCTGATCCGTTTCCGATATAGCCGTCGGTCAACAGCATAACAGGTGTCATATATTTAACAGCAATTCTTGCTGCTTCGATAGCCATGTAGAAACAGTCGCTTGGAGTAGACGCTGCGAGGACCGGAATAGGAGCTTCTCCGTTTCTTCCGTAAACAGCCTGAAGGAGATCCGCCTGTTCAGTTTTTGTAGGGAGACCTGTGGATGGACCTCCTCTCTGAACATTCACAATCACTAACGGAAGTTCAGTCATAACGGCAAGACCGATTGCTTCTGTTTTTAATGCAACACCGGGACCGCTTGTAGTTGTAACCGCCAAAGACCCCGCGAACGCAGCGCCGATAGCGGATGTAATTCCGGCAATCTCATCTTCAGCCTGAAATGTTTTAACTCCAAAATTTTTGTACGAAGCCAAAAATTGCAGTATGTCTGTTGCGGGAGTAATAGGATAGGAGCCGAGGAAGAGCGGCAATCCGCTTTTAACGGAAGCTGTAACCAATCCGAGAGCAGTAGCTTCGTTGCCGGAGATATTTCTGTAAATACCTTTTTTCAGTTTAGCAGGTTCCACAGAATATCTGTTCTCAAAAATTTCCGTCGTATCGCCGAAATAGTATCCGGTTTTTAATGCTATCTCATTAGCACTCAGAATGGCCGGTTTATTTTTAAATTTGGAATTCAACCATGTAAGAGTCGCATCCATAGGCCTGTTAAAAAGCCAGTACATCAAACCGAGCGCAAAAAAGTTTTTGCATCTGTTTATATCCTTTATGCTGAGTCCGCTGTCTTTTAAGGCAGTAGATGTCAAAGTGGTAATCGGGACGGGATAAACTTTGTAACCTTCGAGGGCCGTCTCGTCTTCAAGCGGATTTTTATCATAACCGGCAAGTTTCAAATTTTTCGCATCGAATGAATCTGTATTAAGGATAATAATGCCGTCACGTTTTAGATCCGGAAGATTTTTCTTCAAAGCAGCCGGATTCATTGCTACTAAAACATCCGGTGTATCACCTGGAGTATGAATATCGTTAGAACTAAAATGCAATTGAAATCCGCTCACTCCGTAAAGAGTTCCAGCGGGGGCACGAATTTCTGCGGGATAATCGGGAAGTGTTCCAAGGTCGTTACCCATCAACGCTGTCGTATCACTGAATTGCGATCCGGTAAGCTGCATTCCGTCACCTGAATCACCGGCAAATCGAATTGTTACCTCCTTTAGATCAAGCGTCTCTTTCTCTGTCTCTTGTGCCATTCTTATAACTCAAAATAATTTTATAATTAGTTTTTTAGCGCACCAAAAATATGAAAGCAAATTAGGATTTTCAATCTCTTTCAATGTGCTTTTTTTAACACTTTCAAGAACTCATTTGCATTCACAAAACCGGTTAATCTGTCCACTTCTTCACCTTTCGCATTGATTATCAAAACAGTGGGCATACCTACTATTTTGAATCTGTTTCTCAATTTCTCAGTAGCTTCGGATGCGGTCTGAGTCATATCAACTTTATAGGCTGTAAAATTTTTCATCTCATCGAGCACCCGCGGATCGGGAAATGTCATCGCATCGAGCTCTTTGCACGGAATGCACCAGTCCGCGTAAAAGTCGACAACCATTCTCTCATTGTTTTTAATCGACTCTTCGTATTTCGCTTCACTGAATTTTTGCCATTCCGGTTCATTCTTGTGGGAAGGAATAAGGGCGTATACTGAAACAGCTATTACTATAAGCGAAAAAACAATTTTGATAATACGGAAAGTTTTGATGTTGTTAGCCATTTTATCGAAAACCAATAAAAAGAATGCTGCCAAAATGCCAAATGCCGGCAGCAAGAAGCGGTTGATCTCTTTTGGGATGAGAGGACCGATGAAATAGATTGCCATTCCAAGCAGAAGGAATCCGAAAATATGTTTAACTCCCTCCATCCAGTCTCCTGCCCTCGGCAATTTTTTAATCTTGCCAGAGAACAATGCCAGAAGGAGATACGGGAAACCCAATCCAAGCGCAAGAACAAAGAACATCAAAAATCCGTAAAGCGGATCACCCTTGGCAGCCACGTAAGTTACTAATCCGAGCACAAAAGGTCCGATGCACGGTGCTGCTACAATTCCCATCGTGAGTCCCATGAAGAATGCTCCGAACGCGCCTCCTTTAGCACCGCCCGCTTTCATTACCCAGGAATCCGGCAGCTTAAATTCATACACACCGAACTGGCTTAAAGCGAGAAGGACGAACAAAAGTGCAATTCCAATTATCACATACATATTCTGCATCAGTGTGCCGAAAACCGCACCGCTCAAGGAAGTTACTACTCCAATCACTGAATATGTCAAAGCCATTCCAAGCACATATAAAATTCCGAGAACGAACAGCTTTGAAGTACGTCCCTCACTCTGCCCGCCAAAATATCCTATTGTAATTGGGATAAGCGGATATACACACGGTGTAAGATTCAATGCGAGTCCGCCTATGAAAACAAATATTAGACTCAGAAAAAGTCCGCTCTTTGCGAGCGTTGAACCGATCGTGTTTTCATTCTTATCCGTATTCTGGTTTTCTGTCGTCTCCGTTTTTTGAATTAAATTCGTCTGATCATTCTTTAACTCCGGTTTCTGTTCATTCGTTGCGATTGGATTTCCAGATTCCGAAGAGGTAACGCTGCCGGCAACTTCAAAATTTAACACCGCCGTTAATTCATTCGGGGGCAAGCAGGTCTGGTCATTGCATGCCTGGTAGCCGAATTTAACAGGCACAGAATATTTGCCGGG
>JAKAMT010000022.1 GCA_021812705.1 Bacteroidota bacterium
AAGATCAAAATCGTGAAGATAGTTCGATCCGTTGATTCCAATTCCGGCGTTTCCCCAGTTCTCAATCAGCTCTAAAGATATATGAATCGAATGGCTCCACAATGTTTCTTCATTCTTCAGATATATTGTTTCCGCATCATACCAGTTTCTCTTCAAATTAATTCTGTACTGTATGTAAAGCTGCCGCTGGTTTGCTTCCGCATACGGAAAAAAATCATACTCGATTCCGGGCGAAGAACTTAAACCAAGTTTTATGTTGCCGTAATTAGATTTGCCGGCGGAAGCCCAAAGTCCCCACGAGAAATGATCGTCTATTGATTTGATAAAAGAAGCGGAGACATTTTGATTGCGCGACACGCTTTTAATCACTTCGTCTTCGTAATCAAAATTACTCTCGTAATACTGGTTCGATAGATAAAAATTAATTTTGGATTCTTCCGTCACTCTGTTGGCCGAAAAAGATCCTTCGAAACTATTGTTGCTGCTGGTCTGCTGCCCGCCCAGCGATGTCCGCAAACTTGTTCTGAAAACCCAGTAGTCCCAATCGTCTGTTATTGGGTTTATATTCTCGTTTTCAGCGCCGTTATTCTCAAAAAGTATCTTCATCTGCCCGGCGACCCTGGATTGATAAATATATTTAACTAATCCGGCTTTGATTGCCTCAACCATCTTGATTCGTGTGGAGTTTTCGGAATCCGTTTGATTAGTTGTGTATTTGACCGTGTCGTTTATTCCCGCGAACTGATTCTGCCCGCTGAACAGCAGAGAATATTCTCTTCCACCGGATCCGGTTCTCTGATCCGTAAATAAAATGTGAATGTCTGCGTCTTTCCGGTCGATCACATAATTTACTATCGGAATCTGCTCTTTTATATAATTACGGTCGCAATGGCAATCCAAATAAACATTTGGGGCGCCCTCTTTAACCAGTGCGGGACTTTTCTGCGCGGACAAATTACCGGCAAGAATAAAGATGATTGCGGCAAAAGATAAAATTGTTCGTTTGATCATTAGCTTCAAAATTTTTGATGCGGAAATTACGGAATTAAAGAATATTGCGAAATGCCTTTTATAAGCTCTCCGAGGAATCCGGGCGAGACCGGTTTTATAGATGTAAAGGAACGGAGCCCTATAAAGAACTCCGTTATTTTTACCAGATAATTATTAATCCGAAATAAAAATCGTCGATCCGCCGCCGCCCCCAAACCTTGGATTGATGGCATTGTTGAATATGGATCCGAATGAGTATGAGATTCCAAAAAATGCATAGAAATTATAAGAGGTCTCCAATTGTCTTCTTCTCAAAAGCACCTCCTCCAGCGTTGCCCCTTCAAGCGGAAGATTTAACTGCTTTCCTATCTTCGCGTAATTCACATAAAAGTTTAGAGACAATCCCTTGAATATCCTCAGATTGGCAGAACTGAACAACCTGTACCCCATTGCCGAGAAATCATTCAGATAATTTTCCGCTTCGCCGCCGATGCTTAAACTGCCCCATGGTTCAATAAGCGAAAGAGATGCGTTTAATGATTGCTGCCATAAATTTTCTTTCTTTTTATAATATATCGTCTCTTCTTCGTAATTGGTGAATGAGTGGTAAAGCTTGTAATAAATTCTGAACTGGTGTACATTCGATTCGGAATAGGGAAAAATATTGTATTCGATTCCCGGCGCAATGGAGTAGTAAGCCCTTATATTATTGTAGGTCGACGACGACCAGCTTCCCCAGACTCCCCACGACCATTTGCCATCGATGGCTTTTATCATCGAAGCGTCTGCATACTGGCTTCTCGTAATATTAAGAATTTTTTCGTCGCCCGTCGTAGTTTCATAAATATATTTGCTTTCGTAGTAACTGTTGGACAATGAGAGACTTAATTTCAGATCTTCTGTCGTTCTGTTTGCGGAAACGGAACTGTAGATCGATTTTGAACTGTAATTTTTCTCATCGCTGAAATTTCCGGACGAGCTTAATTTAAAAACCCAGAAGTCCCAATCGTCTTTCGGCTGTGCGGCCGATTTTGCGGACGGCTCTGCTTTAACGGGAAAAACCAGATCCATCTGATCGGCTATATCCGTCCTGGACAAATATCTCACGAGCCCCATCTTGATTGCTTTTACTGTTTTGATGCGCGCGTCATCATCGGAATCCGTTTTGTTCTGATTGAATTTTACAGTGTCTTTCAATCCTTCAAACTTATTCTGCCCTATGAATAAAAGCGTATAACTTGTTCCCCCGGAACCGGTGCTCTGAGATGTAAAAAGAATATGAACATCCGCATCTTTTCTGTCCCGCACATAATTTACAACCGGTATTTGCTCCTTAATAAAGTTAATATCGCAATAACTGCAATCGATAAAAATATTCGGCGCTCCCTCTTTTATCAATCCCCTGTTCTGCTGCCCCACTAAAACCGGCGATGCGATGAATAATAAAAGAAGGAGAAATTTAATTTTCATTTTCTGCATAATACCCCATATTTATTTGTTTATAAATTTGTCCGTTCAGTGAACGGTCGGAAATAGAATATATTGTGTATGCTTAAAAGACGCGGAAAAAATCAATTTGTTACCGGTTGGAATTAATTTTTTTTAATAAAGACACCTGCCCCATATGATACGCCGTATGCTGAGTAAGTCCGCAGATCAATCCTTCATATGTGAATCCCATCCCCAGTCCCTGGATTCTTTCTTCGCTTGGATAAGTATCCAACTGTTCTTCCGGAAAATTCTTCAAAACAGAGATTAATTTTTCCGTAGAGCTGTATAAATCGCTTTTAATCTTTTCCCAGTCCGCAGTTTCGATTTTTTCAAAGGAACGCCAATCCCCTCTTAACGGCTCCGAAGGCTCTTTCCCCTCAAATCTGCCCAAAACTTCCTCTGTCCATCCCGTTATGTGAAATATAATTTCAAATATTGTATGAGCGGAATGAGAGGGTTTGTTCACCGCCTCTTCAAATGAAATAATATCTATAATAGATGCCGCCGATGCACCATGCCACGGATCTCCGAAGACGGACCGGTACAGTTCATCTGCTATTGTTTCTGTTCGGCTCATTTGTTCACATAAAATATTTTCAAAGGAAGAATGGAAAATGAATTTAAAAATTTTATTTAAGCGAGTTCACCGGAAATATGGACGACCTTGTGATCTTCCATTTTCCGTCTTTCTCCTTTTGGAAAATTAGAATTCCCTTTTCAAGGGCCACTTGCGCATTCTTAGATGCAGAAGGTTTGAAAGACCACTTCTGTTTAATTCTTACATATGCCATCTCGCCGCTGGTCTGTATTTCAACCGCATCCATGCTCAGAGTTGCTTTAAGATATTTATTTTTAAATACCTCGTCGTTCTGTTCTTTAAAAAGTTTCTTGGTCTGATCCGGATTTCCAGCATAATAACCGACATAATCATCGGAAAAAATAGCCACCGAATTATCCAGATCTTTCTGATTGTATGCTTTCATCCATTTATTCAATTCACTTTTTATTGCTACTACATCATCAACCTGCGCATGCAGTGAAGAGATAAAAATAAAAAGTAATGCCGGGAGGGTTAAAAAGGATTTGTAAAATTTCATCTTCTGTTCCGTTGATTAAGTGATTTTCTTTTTGCGTTCAATTTTAAGACTTATTTCTTAAAATTTCACCATTCATTTTGTTCCTGCTCTAATGAATTATTTCGCGGTTTGAAATATAGAATAAAAAAAGAATCCATCCTCCGGCTATGAGAGGATGGACTCAAGGGGGTATGTATGGGGATTTATATATGTTAAACCACTAACTGCATAAATTAGACATTCCGGTCAGCGCGAAAGTTTAAAAATATTTTGTTGAAGTTTTTTAGGCTTTCTTTTTAAATGGATTTGATCGACCGGCGAATGAGAACTAGAACATTCTCATATCAAATGGAGAAAGGTCGGAAATTGTTTGTCTCACATTTATCTCTTTTATCAATTCCCGAAGTGTTTTAATCTCCGCTTCAATGAGATGCATTCGGTGTTTGAACATAGTGAGACTAGTAAAAGCAACCTGAGTTGGGTTCATTTCAAAACTTAAAATCTGTTTTCTGATCAGATAGGAATTGTTCTCAAGCCGTTCCATTTTCTTTTTCAATTTTTGAAGAATTTCAGGCTTGCTCAAATTATGCATCAATAATATTCCGATATCAAAATTTGATGGCGCCGCTATATCATCCTCCAAAAAACTTGTTATTGCTTCATGAAATTCGGTTTCCCCTTCCGGAGTAATTGAATAAATTGTTTTTTCGGGCAAATTTCCGGTTCTTTCCTGCCTTCCTGTTATAAATCCCCTCTTTTTCAAATTATTAATTGTAGCATATACTGTCGAATCTGCCAGCGGAAGCCAGCGTCTTGTATTAAGTTGTTCTATCATTTTAGTGATTTCATAAGGATTTCTCTCTTTTTCGGACACGATCCCCAAAATTAAAACGGCCAGCTTCGAAATCATTCTTTTTTCCCGCTACATTATTAATGTAGTATAAAGATATAGCATGATTTTGTTGGAATCAATAAAAAATTAAGCGAAGAGATTTTCTAAAAATTTCTCGTCCATTACAAATTCTTCAAACGATGTGTAATTAAAGCGGACATTCTTGGTGAGTGATTTATAACTTAATTCAAGCGATTCTTTTTGTTTTGGATTAATGACTACTAACTCTTTATCAGGCATTATCTGTTTTTTAAAAAGCGCTTTAATATGAACATCCGAGCTGGAAAGAGAGTATCCTATAAAAACTATCTTTTTGGTTGCTCTTATCTCGCGTGCCGCTTCATTCATTAACTGTGATATAATGGGATGCTGGATTGTTTTTAGATGCGTCGGAGGCATTATTAATGTTCTGAATTCCGTGCCGTCAATCGGACATAAAAATTCGTACTCCCTTTTATCGGGATAAGTATAGCCCAGAAATTTTCCTTTTTTGAGATCGATGGTTCTATCCCAGGGGGTGAGCAGTGTCTGGTTGCAGCAGTTGCAGTATTTCCAGTTTAGACTGCCGTGCACTTTAATAATTTTTATGGGAATCGGATTTTCATTTGAATTTACTGGCACGGGTTCTCTTGGATTTATCCAGAAATTATAATTCCTCAGTTCCGGCGTCATTTCGTAATTCATAAGCGGAATGCAGTAATCTATATAGCCGTGATTTTTGAAAAGGAAATCGAATGCCTGTTCTAAAAGCGTGTCGTAATTTAGTGTGATGATGGAAATGTTTGAATTGTGATTCTGAATTGCTTTCCAGAACAGATGATAATAATGGCTTGTCTTCTCTGTCCGCAGGTTTACCACATAATGGATCAGCTTGATCAGATACTCTTTTATGTCGCGTATCTTTTCGTTGGTATATTTAGAATTTAGACTTTCATTCTGCTGGATAAAATAATCGATGAACCCGAAGACGGCTTCGAGCTGCGGGTATTGTTTTGTTTCGGCATTGTACTCGAAATTATCTTTTATGAATTCGGTTACTATCTGGCCAATCTCTGATTTTTCTATCTCCTCAATTCCGCCCGAAATAATCATCGGCAGCATATCTCTTTGAAGCGGCACGCCGTCTGGGTGAGACGCTCCGGCGCCAAGAACAAAAACCAGATCGCGCTTTGGGGGATACCTTAAAAATTTTTCAGACGCATCCATAATTTAATCTGTGCAACCTTCGAGGTTGCCAATTATTTGTTGATCTCGATCAAGATCAGCTTCTTTCCTTTTTCGTTGCGTACGTTTGAAGGTTTGTAGGACAGTTCAAAGATTGTGGATTTTTTTATGTGAGCTTTATATTTCAGTTCTGTGGTTTTCAATTCGTCCATCAGATCTCCTCCTTTTGCTGCTGCAATGAACGCTTTGTCTTTTATAAGCGGAAGAGAATAGCGGAATAAAATTACGAGAGGGACGGTCGCGCGGCTCACGACCAGATCGAATGAGTCCGCATACTTCTGTTTAAAGTCTTCGCTTTCAACTCTAAAATTTTCTGCAACTATATTGTTCAGTTTCAGTTTGGAGATAAATTCTTTAACCGCGTCAATTTTTTTTGCCGTGGAATCTGCCAGGACTCCCCTCATAGCGGGACGTGTTATTCCGAGCGGTATGCCGGGAAAGCCGCCGCCGGTGCCGATATCCAAAAATCTTGAAACTTTGCTCGGCAGGAATTCCGCCATCAGAGAGGAGATAAAAACGTGATTTTCGATTATTTTAAGGACATCGCGTCGTGAAATAAGATTGAGTTTTGAGTTCTTTTGCGTTACCAAAAGCGCGAAATGTGCAAGCCGCTCTAACTGATATTCGTCCGGGTTGAGGCTGTTCTCCCAGAAGAGCATTTTGAGTTCACGAAGATATTGCTCTTGAAGATCCAACAAAATTCTCACTTTTAACTTTTTAAATATACTAATAAAATGGAAATATCAGAAGGAGTGACGCCCGAAATTCTGCTCGCCTGTCCTATCGAACGCGGTTTTATCTTCTGAAGTTTTTCTTTGGCCTCGGTTGATAACGCCTTCAAATCTTTGTAATTTAAGTTTAATGGAATGTTCACGTTCTCCAGTTTTTCAGTCTTTGCGATGAGATCTTCCTGGCGCTTTATGTATCCGTCAAATTTTATCTCCGTCTCTATCTGCTCAATCAGTTTTTCGTCATTTAAAATTTCCGGAGAAACAATTTCTTCGCCTGAGAATTTTAAAATTTCTGAAAGAGCAAGCTCGGGACGCCTTACTAATTTTTCAACGGTCTCCGCGTTATCTATGAGCGCAAGATTTTTTGATTCCAAAAGCGCGTTGATTTGTCGGGGCACCAATTTCTTTTTCGAGAGGAATTCTTTCTGAACGCCGATCATCAATTCTCTCTCTTTCATTTCATTGTACAATTCTGATGAGATAAGTCCGAACTCAAAACCTTTTTTCATCAGGCGCCTGTCTGCATTGTCCTGCCTCAGCACCAGCCGGTATTCTGCCATCGAAGTAAACATTCTGTACGGTTCGTTAGTGGATTTGCGCACCAGGTCGTCAATCAAAACTCCGATGTACGCTTCGCTTCTCTTCAAAACAAATTCCGGCCGCTTCTGAATTTTCAGCGCTGCATTTATTCCCGCTACAATCCCCTGTCCCGCAGCCTCTTCATATCCCGAAGTTCCGTTTATCTGTCCGGCGAAATAAAGTCCCTCAACTATTTTTGTTTCAAGTGTAAGATCAACCTGATACGGAGGAAAATAATCATACTCAACCGCGTAAGCAGGTCTTACCATCTCCGCATTTTCCAATCCTTTGATTTTTCTCAGCGCTTCAAACTGAATCTCTTCCGGCAGAGAGGAAGAAAATCCATTTAAATATATTAAATCAGAATTCAAACCTTCCGGCTCAAGAAATAATTGATGCCTCTCTTTATCTGCGAAGCGAACAATCTTATCTTCGATGGAGGGACAGTAACGTGGACCCACTCCGGCAATGACTCCCGTAAAAAGCGGAGAGCGGTCGAACCCCTTTTCCAAAATTTTGTGAACCACTTTATCCGTGTAAGTGATGTGACAGCTCACCTGCGGGAGAAATGGAAATTTTGTTTTGTCTGTGCGCAAAGAGAAAGGTTCGGGAATTTTATCTCCCGGCTGCTCTTCAAGAAGATCCCAATCGATAGAACTTTTTCTCAGACGCGGAGGCGTTCCGGTTTTAAGTCTTCCCGATACGAATCCGAGTTTCAGAAATGAATCGGTCAATCCTTCGGATGCTTTCTCTCCGTACCTTCCCCCTTTTGTAGATTTGAGTCCAGTATGCATCAATCCATTTAAGAAAGTTCCGGAACAGAGAATGAGTGCCTTACAATTGAACTCCTCCCCTTTTACAGTCTTAACGCCGGTTATTTTTTTCCCCTCTTCAAAGACTTCAAGAAGGGAATCTTCAATTACCTCAAGGTTGGGCACATTGAGAATTACATTTCCCGCTTCCGCTGAATAGAGTTCCCTGTCCGACTGGCATCTTCCAGCCCAAACAGCGGGACCTTTTGTTTTATTCAGAATCCGGAACTGGATTCCGGTTTTATCCGCTATAAGTCCCATCTCGCCGCCGAGCGCATCAATCTCGTGAACGAGATGCCCTTTTGCGCTACCCCCGATTGCCGGATTGCAGGAGAGTCGCCCTATCGCATTTTTGTCCATTGTGATCAGAGCAGCAGAGCACCCCATTCTGGCTGCGGCAGATGCCGCCTCAATGCCGGCATGTCCAGCCCCGACCACTATTACATCAAAATTTCTCATCTATTCCTTTCTGTTTCACGTGAAAATTACACTCATTTTCAAAACCAATTTTCTCTTAATCTGGTTTCACGTGAAAACTATTTTCCTATGCAGAATTTTGCGAAAATATTGTTTAGTATATCCTCTGATGTCACTTTCCCTATTATTTCAGAGAGAGCTGTCTCTGCATTGTGCAGATCCAGCGCAATGAATTCCCCGGAAAGCTTTTCTTTTAATGCATTCTCGCTATTGGTTAAAAAATCCCTGGCAGATTTGAGAGCATTGTAATGCCTAAGATTTGTAATAATCGCGGTTTTTTCAGTATAATTTTGAGAGCCGGTAGCTTTCTCTTTCAGCTTTTGAAAAAGGAGCTCCATCCCCTCTCCTGTTTTTGCCGAAATTTTTACGTCGGCATCAGAGTGCTCTATTTTCCTCACATCTATTTTATTGAAGACTTTAATTATTCGATCCTCCGAGGTTATTTCTGCCAATTCGTCATACAGCTCTGACGAAAATCCCTTGACCGCATCGTTCATAAACAGAACGATATCAGCATTTTTCACGGCTTCCCTGCTTCGAATTACTCCCTCTTTTTCGATTATATCGTCGGTCGTTCTTATGCCGGCAGTGTCAAAAAGCTTAAATAAAATTCCATCTATGTTCAGATCTTCTCTAATAATATCTCTGGTGGTTCCAGGCACTTCGCTTACAATCGCTCTGGCTTCTTTTAAGAGATAATTGAGAAGTGAAGATTTTCCCACATTGGTTTTTCCGACCAGCGCCACATTTACACCGTCTTTTATAACTCTTCCGAAAGAATATGAGTTCAGAAGTTCATCAATTTCATTTTTGATCGATTCAATATTCAAAAGAATCTGGTTTCCGGATAAAAAATGAATATCCTCTTCCGCGAAATCCAGTTCCAATTCTATAAGCGAAGATGTATTGATAAGCATTTCTCTCATCCATTCGACTTTTTGAGAGAGCAATCCATCCAACTGGTTTCTGGCGCCGCGGAGAGATGCTTCGGTCCTTGAATTAATTACATCCGCAACCGCCTCCGCCTGAGTAAGATCCAATCTTCCATTTAAAAATGCGCGCTTCGTAAACTCCCCCGGCTCCGCCAGACGGATCCCGCATTCAATTAATGCAGCCAAAATTTTTTCTACAATCAGAGAGCTTCCGTGCGTGCTTATCTCTATTGAATTTTCGCCCGTGTAGGAATTCGGATTAATAAAAACGGAAACCAGAACATCGTCTATTAAATTATTTTTCGTGTCAAAAATTTTGCCGTAATGAATTGTGTGTGAGTTGCATTCGGTAAGTTTTATCTTTCCTTTGAAAATTCTATCAACAAAGAGAATGCTCTCTTCTCCGCTGACTCTTATTACTGATATTGCGCCTATTCCGGGCGGAGTGGCTAATGCGGCTATCGTATCGTTTCCGGTCTGCATATTTTCTTTTAGATATTTTTTAGGGGAAATAAAATTAAAACAATAGAACCTTACTCTCAATAAGATATGTTCTAACAGATTTAACGAAAGCGAAAGTTTTTCATTTTATTTCGAATTAGTTTATTACTAGTTCGTATTATTTTATTTTGAACTAGAAACTTTTTTAGAAAATAGTTTGTATGAAGGGTAAATTAGCAAAGGAAATTTAGAGGATTCTTTATGGAATTTAATTTTAACAAGTTCACCGTAAAAGCAGAGGAAACGGTGAAGGATGCTATCGAGATTGCTCAGAACTATAACAACCAGATAGTTGAACCGGAACATCTGCTTGCGGCTATTCTGCAGGATCAGTCAAATGTTGCGGTATCTATAATTCAAAAATCGGGTGCAAATTTAAATCAGATTAGAATAAAGATAGGAGAACTGCTGGAGCGTCTTCCCAAAGTCACAGGAAGCGGAATAGGGAATCAGCAGCTTTCTCTCAACACGGCAAAATTATTCGACCGCGCCGCCGAGGAAACAAAAAACCTGAAAGACGAATACGTTTCCAACGAACATCTTCTTCTTGCCCTCAGCGACGATAAAGGTCCGGCCGGAAAGGCTCTGCAGGATAATGGAATAGATAAGAATACAATTCTTGCGGCATTAAAGGAGATACGCGGAAATCAGCGGGTTACATCTCAAAATCCGGAAGACACATACCAGGCGCTTCAAAAGTACGGCCGCGATTTAAATGACTTGGCCAGATCCAACAAACTCGATCCCGTAATCGGGCGCGATGAAGAGATACGACGCGTTCTGCAAGTGCTTTCAAGAAGAACAAAAAATAATCCGGTTCTTATCGGCGAACCGGGAGTGGGCAAGACGGCAATTGCCGAAGGAATTGCGCACAGAATAATAAGCGGAGATGTTCCGGAAACATTGAAATCAAAAAAGATTGTTGCTTTGGATATGGGCGCGCTTGTAGCGGGAACTCAGTTCCGCGGTCAGTTTGAAGAGAGAGTGAAAGCAGTTGTAAAAGAAGTACAGGAATCCGAAGGAGAGATAATTTTATTTATAGACGAACTTCATCTGCTGGTCGGCGCGGGAAGAACAGAGGGATCGATGGATGCCGCAAATATTTTAAAACCGGCATTGGCGCGCGGAGAACTGCATGCGATTGGTGCAACGACTCTTGACGAATACAGAAAATATATTGAAAAAGATGCTGCGCTTGAGAGAAGATTTCAGCCGGTACTGGT
This sequence comes from Bacteroidota bacterium, assembly GCA_021812705.1. Taxonomy (GTDB): domain Bacteria; phylum Bacteroidota; class Ignavibacteria; order Ignavibacteriales; family Melioribacteraceae; genus Fen-1258. Next base: position 10,929 of record JAKAMT010000022.1, read on the forward strand.
CGCCCAGCCGAACGAAGAGGATTCAATTTCAATATTGCGCGGTTTAAAAGAGAGATACGAAGTTCATCACGGAGTTAGAATAACAGACGGAGCAATCGTAGCGGCAGTGCAGTTATCTAACAGATATATAACCGACCGCTTTCTGCCTGATAAGGCGATCGATTTGATAGATGAATCCGCGTCGAAACTTAGAATCGAAATTGATTCTATGCCGGAAGAATTGGACGCAGTTGAAAGAAAAGTAAAACAGCTCGAGATCGAAAGAGAAGCGCTTAACAGAGAAAAAGATTCCGATTCGGCTCTCCGGCTCGAGGAGCTTCAGAGAGAATTGAGCGGATTGGTAGAAGAGAGAAACGGTTTGAGAAGCCACTGGCAATTGGAAAAAGAGAAGATCCAGAAAATAAGAGGAATGAAAAGCGATATTGAACAGGCAAAATCCGATGCCGATAGATTTGAAAGAGAGGGGAATCTTGGCAAGGTGGCGGAGATACGATACGGACTTATAAACGAGCTCGAACGAAAAATGAAAAAAGAGACGGACGAATTGAGCGCTATTCAAAAAAACAATAAGATGCTCAAAGAAGAAGTCGATGCCGAAGATGTTGCCGAAGTAGTTGCCAAGTGGACCGGCATTCCGGTAAGCAGAATGCTTGAAAGCGAGAGGTCTAAACTGATCCGCCTGGAAGAGGAACTCCACAAAAGAGTGGTTGGCCAGGACGATGCCGTTGCCGCCGTTGCAAACGCAATAAGACGATCCCGCGCAGGACTTCAGGACGCGCACCGTCCAATCGGTTCATTCATATTCATCGGCACAACGGGCGTGGGGAAGACCGAGCTGGCGCGCGCGCTTGCAGAGTTTTTGTTTAATGATGAACATTCGATGATTCGGATCGACATGAGCGAGTATATGGAAAAATTTTCCGTCTCCCGGTTGATTGGAGCTCCTCCCGGATATGTCGGCTATGACGAAGGAGGACAACTTACAGAAGCCGTAAGAAGGAAACCGTATTCGGTTGTGCTGCTTGATGAAATTGAAAAAGCGCATTCCGACGTTTTCAATATTCTTCTCCAGGTTTTAGACGACGGGCGGCTGACCGACAATCAGGGAAGGACTGTTGATTTTAAAAATACAATCATAATAATGACTTCCAATCTGGGCTCGCATCTTATTCAGGAAAAATTGATGGCTATGGACGAATCAAATTATGAAAATATAATGGGTGACCTCCGGGTTTCTCTAACGCAGCTTCTGCGCCAGACAATCCGCCCGGAATTCTTGAACAGAATTGACGAGGTGGTTCTCTTTAAACCGCTTCTGAAGAGTGAATTAAGGGAGATAATAAATGTTCAGCTTCAGAAAGTCGGAAAGATGCTTGAAGAAAAAAATCTTAAATTTGAAATAGATGAAGACTCTATAGATTTTCTCCTTCAGCACGGGTACGATGTCACTTACGGAGCTCGGCCTCTGAAACGCACTATTCAGAAATTTATCGTTAATCCGCTCTCCTCGGAACTTTTAATGAACAAATATGAGGCGGGAGACACCGTCTCGGTGCGCTACCCGGGAGGCGGTAAATTAGAATTTGTGAAGAGATAAATTAAATAACGGACTTAAAAATACGGATGGGATTTTTTTGAGAAAAAATATCGTTTCATATTTTTTGATCTCATTGCTGCTGCCGGCATTCTGTTTTGCGCAGGCAACTTTCTCCATTGAGGGAAGAGTTGTCGATTCACAGACAAAAGAGCCGCTGGAATTCGCAAACGTTTATCTTTCCCAAACAACATTCGGCGCCGCAACAAACGAAAAGGGGAGTTATAAAATTGGGAAGCTGCCGGCAGGCAGATATATTTTAGTTGCTTCCTTGGTAGGTTATGAGCCCAAAACCATAAATGTCAGTTTAAATTCGGTTCAAAATATCGTTGCGGATTTCAGCCTAAATAAATCCTTATATCAGTTCGGGCAAATTGAAGTCCGGGGAGAAATTCCAAAAGAGTGGTTCGATCATCTCGAAATATTTAAGAAAGCGCTTTTCGGCAACAATGAATTTGCCGGCAAGTGCGACATCACAAATCCGTATCAGATCGATTTTAAAGAAGAGAACTCAATATTAACAGCTGCAGCAAAAGAGCCTATTGTAATTGTAAATCTAGCGCTTGGCTATAGAATAGAATGCGTTTTAAAAAGTTTCTCTTACGACTTGATGGGCAGAACATCCGGTTATCAAATCTATCCATCATTTTCTGAAATCGATAGTTCTGATTCCGCAAAGGAATTTGAATCCAACAGGAGGGAAGCATACCTCGGATCTTTAGCCCAGCTTTTATCTTCTCTTGCGGTAAATAATTATAAGTTCAGAGATGACGGGTTTGAACTTCATGTTGCAAACCGCCTGGTTGCGCGTGCGAACGAAATTGTTCAGACGGATTCTTTGAACAACAAATATTTCTTACACGCTAAAGAATGTATTACAATAAAGTATTGGAATTTCGGCAAAAGATATACTTCTAAACTCTGTTTGCAGACGGGAATAACAGAATTCGATCCTTCGGGATTTTTAATCAATCCGAATGAGTTTATTGTAAGCGGGGATTTATCCCGAGAAGGAGTTGCGACGATGCTGCCACGATTCTGGAAACTGCCGGAAGACAGAAAATGATTCCCGCGCTTATCATCAATCCGATTTGTATAAAATAAACTTTAATAACTGTCGCTTACTGTGAATAATAAATATCTCATAATTTTTTCTGATATTACAGTCAACGCAAATATATCTTTTTACTCTGCTCCGTTATAATTAACGGAACTATAATCCGGCGATATGCATAAGACAAAATTAGAACTTCTTTCTCCCGCGAAAGATCTGGAATGCGGGCTTGCGGCCATAGACTGCGGTGCGGACGCGGTTTACATTGGCGCTCCCGGTTTCGGCGCACGAGCCGCGGCCGGAAATTCTCTGGAAGACATCTCAAAGCTTGTTAATTACGCGCATAAATTCTGGGTCAGAGTATATGTCACAATCAATACTATTATTTATGACGGCGAGCTTGATGAGGTGCGCGCGCTTGTTACAAATCTTTACGATATTGGAGTCGACGCAGTAATCTTCCAGGATATGGCGCTTCTAGAAATGGACATTCCTCCAATTCAGCTTTATGCTTCAACACAGACTCACAACTACGACTTAGAGCGGATTAAATTTTTAGATTCGCTCGGAATTAGGAGAATTATACTTGCGCGCGAATTATCTCTTGATGATATAAGAAAGATCCGCGGTTCCGTATCGGCAGATCTGGAATTTTTTATTCACGGCGCATTATGCGTCTGCCTGAGCGGACAATGTTACATGAGCTGCGCCTCAACGGGCAGAAGCGCAAACCGCGGCGAGTGCGCCCAGCCGTGCAGAATGGAATATTCATTAACCGACTCGACGGGTAAAATTATTGTTAAGAACAAACACCTCCTTTCTCTCAAAGATCTCAATCTTTCCGCTTACCTGAATGATCTTATTGAATCCGGAATAACCTCTTTTAAAATTGAGGGAAGATTGAAAGATGCCGGATATGTAAAAAACATAACCGCCTATTACAGAGAAAAACTTGACTCGATCATTGAAAATAATTCCTCTCTGGTACGAGCGTCGTGCGGCAATTCGATTATTCCCTTTGTTCCGGATCCGGACCGCACATTTAACCGCGGCTATACTTCATATTTCGTCGACGGAAAGGATGAGGCAATTTCCTCAATCGATTCGCCCAAGTCAAAAGGGAAGTATCTCGGAAAAGTTGCCTCTGTTGACAGAACCGGTTTTATTGTTGATACTGAGGAAGAGATTTCAACCGGCGACGGAATCTGTTTCTTTGACGAAGAGGATGAGCTTGTGGGAATGAGCGTGAACAAAGTTGAAGAGAACAAAATTATAACTGCCGAGCAGAAAGGAATTCGGCCCGGGACAAAAGTTTACAGGAATTATGACCGCGCGTTTGAATCCGAACTCAAGAAAAAATGCGAAAGAAAAATACGGGTCGGCTTTCTCATAGAAGAGACAAAAACCGGCTTGCGTGTTACGGCCAAAGACGAATCGGGCGTGAAAGTTTCGAAATTGTTCGAGACGGAAATAATATTATCCGAAAAGGGGATTCACGCTAACGACACATTTAAAAAACAATTTTCAAAATCAGGGGACACAATATTTGAAGTCTCCGATATAGAGATAAAATTTGGTCGTCCCCTCTTTTTCCCGGTCAAAGAGATCAATATGATGCGCAGGACGGTTTTAGAACTTCTCGAAGAGGAGAGGGGAAGAAAACTCAAGCGGGATAAATTTATTCCCGGCAAAATTGGATTACCTCTTCAAGAGAAGAGTTTGGATTACAGGGCAAATGTGGTCAATGAACTATCTAAAAAATTTTATTCCGGTTACGGTGCTGAATCAATAGAGCCCGGGTTTGAACTCCAGAAAGATTCTTCCGGAAAAACATTAATGACATGTAAATACTGTATCAAAGATGAAATTGGATGCTGCCCGTTGAAATCGGAAAAACATCTTGGTGAACCGCTCTTTTTATTAAACGGAACGGAAAGGTATAGGCTTCTCTTCAATTGTAAAGAGTGCGAAATGATGATCCTGCGGGAATAGAAAAATCGCCGAATAATAAGTTTCCTCGATTGTCAAAAATATTAGCTTGACATAAAAGAATAAGAAGCTTACATTATCAATAAATATATCTGAAAAAATTGGGGGCGATATGGGGCGCTTTCCTTTTTTCTTCGACAATGTTTCAAAAAGATTTCTTTTAACTGCAATATTAATTTTCTCTTCGAGTACACACCATTATTCACAAATAATCATCAGAGAGAAGGTTTTTATCCATGCAACGCGCTCTAATATTGATAGCTTAAGAATTGATTCACTGAAACCGCCAAGAGCAAAAGGCATAAATCTTTCTATTACGGCGCAGCCCGGGGAAGATTTAATTAAAACAACAAAGATAATACTACCATATGATGCATTTGTTACAGTAACTGTATTGGGTGGCGAAGCTGCTGGAAGACATATTTTGTATTTAAGATCACCAGAGAATTTAACTATTATCGAAAATCCTTTGTATCGCGTCGGATATAAATGGTTATCTCCAAAATATTCTATCGGCACCGAATTAGATTTTGGTTTATTATTGAAAAACAATTATGGAGAACCACCTTCTCCTGAAGAAGGAGCAATTAGAAAGACTGTGGGACCGAATGAATATGAGTTTTGGTATAATGATGACTCAATAGATTCTGATTATAATGATGTCATAATTAATGTTAAATTTTGCGATAGAATTGATAAGATAGTAACACTACAAACTTCCCCGAATTCTTTAACAAAGATTGGTTTTGGTCAAACAGAATGGCTCCATGCATTTGCCAATATTAAGAAATACTGCCCCCTACACAACGAGAATTTTTACATTTATGAATTCTTGTCAAATGAAACTAAATATAATTTAAAATTAAAGAGAGGAATTAACTATGGAACCCTGGGCTACTTAGAAAATGGCAACGATATTTCACAAACAGGAACCGAGTTGTATAATCTGAATCATGATTATGGTTCATTGTATTTTGTTTACCAGCCTTACGGAGACCCTCCTGTTCAAGAAGATACTATAATTATTAATGTCTCCACAACAGACTCGGCCATCAGACCAGTAGATATTAAATACTTAATTAATGCTCCAAAAATTCAGGTTACTTTTGTCCCTAATTCAATTGGTGTGGGGGATACCGCTATTGTACTTATCAAAAAGAAAAACGACGATGGTTCATTAAGCGATTTTCCCCCAGAACAATTATTCGATTTCAAGCTGGTAGACGGTATCAATGGTGGTATGATCTTCATTCCTGAATTGGGTTATTCAATAGACCAAGCCAGACGAGTGCGGCAGGGTATTTCATTCATAGCCAATAATCGTATTGATGGAAATGAAATAAATTCTTTGCTTGTAGTAAATGTTTCGGAAGATAAAAAAATCTGGGGAACCGGGATTGTCTCAGTTAGCGAAAAGCTGAAATTAAGTATGATTATAACGGGTTTGTCAGAAATCTGGCCATTTAAAGCATCTAGTGTTGAAAAAAACTATTCAACAAATGTGAAAATTAAACTGACAATGGATGGAAAACCAATTGCTAATAAAAAAGTGAATATTGTTATCAAAAGAAAAGAGGGTTCTGGAGGTCATGATCACCCAAATTCTGCAAATTTAACTTTATGGGGAAGAATATCCGTAAATGGGATAAAAGGAAATCCCGTTATAGTCTCCACAAATCTGAATGGGGAGATTACAACAGAAGAAATTCGAGCATCTGAATTTGGCGGTGAATATTTTGTCGAAGCTTTTTTGGATTCTAAACCCTCAATAAAAAATGTAGTTGACTTAATAGTAAAGGTGCCTGGGCTTCATTTATTGGCTGAATCAAATATATTTTTAAAAACTGGAGGGACCCAAAATCATAACGGTCCCCCAAAAGACCAAACAGATAATAACCACTGGATCAATCCTATTGTTTTAGCTGATTTAGATTCTGCTGCTATAATATATTCTAAAGATCCTCAAAATAGAAGCGGGAAAATGAGGATAAATGATCTAAGTCTGCCCTATGGGGGGCTGTTTGATCATTTGGGAAACTGGGATCGCCCCCATTCTTCGCACCGATTGGGCCGCGATGTTGATATTGAGAATAAAAATATTTGGGTGCTATTAAAAATTATGTCTAGATTCAAATGGAAATATATTAAAGAGAAACCAAATTTCTATCCCCATTTTAGACACTTGGGATAATTTTAGGAGAACTGAAATGAAAAATGAAATCCTCTTGAAAATAATATTAATCTTTTTCTTAACTCAATATATTTCCTTAGCCCAGCCAAGATTCGGAAATAATATTAAAACAAAAATAGAAGTTAGAGTGGAAAAGCTCGCTAATAATTATTTTCAGTATAAATATAAAATCAGAGTCGATTCGTCAAGTAGTCAACCATTAGTAGCTTACACTGTTGAGATTGGAATAAATAATCGGGAAGATTTTAATAAAATTTTAACGGATTCTATCCTAATAAAAAATTGGGGTTGCTCAAAAATAACTAATCTCTCAGAAAAACCCCCTAATTTTAAGGGAGCTGAGGTAACTTGGGTCCCGCTGGATACACTGGAGCTAAATTCTAAAAATGAAATTATTGTTCCAAATGCTATAATGCCTGGGTATTCTATTGCCCTTCACTTAATCACACAATCTTTGCCAATTATAGGCAGGTGCTGGTCGCTGGGTTTGTATGAGCCGTATGATGAATCCGAAATCGATACTCTTTTGACTCAAGGATACAACGAATCGGATTTGTTCAAACCCTGGTATTCCAATGCTCTAATGGGAGTCACTCTTTGCTCTTATTTTCCTCCTTCGCAATTCTCTGCCCCGGCTATATTTGATACTTTGATATCAAATATTGATAAGGCACATAAACTTTGTTGGATCAATAAGGTTGAAAAAAAAGATATTTATTTATCAACAATACTCAAAGCGAAAGCTGCTATTGAGCAAAGCAACAATGCGCTTGCGCGTTATTATCTGAAAAGTGTTCTGCAAGATGTTGATTTGGACAGCACAAGCGTTCTAACAAGCGAGGCGTATGCTCTCATAAAATATAATACAGAATACCTGCTTAATAAAATTCCTATTGCTGATCCGATTACGAAAGATCTATTCCCTTCAATTACGACAACCAAAACAAAAGAATTTACTCTCTCTATCAACGGCAATAATTTTACGCCTGCCTCCGTAATTTATTTTAACGGTCATCTAAAGAAAACCATTTTCGTCTCGGGATCTCTTCTAACGACAGAATTAACTAAAAAGGAAACGCTGGAAGCGGGTTCTTATAAAGTATATATAATGAATGATGAGGGAAATGCTTCTGGGAACCTATATTTAATGATTCACAAAAATCTTCCAGAAGAAGTAATTCCCGTTTTAAATTGTATAGAGGAGTTGGGAAAAGATAAATATCGTGCATGGTTCGGATATGAAAATAAAAACGACGGTTCTGTATTGCTCGATCAGGAAAGTGAGAATAAATTTGACCCCGCTCCGCTTGATAGAGAACAACCAAAAATATTTTTAAAGGGGCAATTTGCAAAGATATTTTTCGTCGATTTTGAGGGAAACCAAAAAATAATCTGGAAATTAGTTAATGGGAAAGCAAAAGCATCAAAAGATTCGCCTAGGTGCAAATAGGAGAATGCGGCATGAAAATAATATTCTTATTAATTGTTTTGGGAACCGCGCAATTTTATGCTCAGAAGAGTTATGAGGTAACCCCTGGCACAAACGACAACAAAATTGCATTAATTATAGCAAATAAATCGAAATCACTTGCTGCAGAAAAAATCACCGCAGCTCTTATGAAGGAACCAAAAGGGATTGAAATTAAAAAACGACTGGTTGAGCTTCTCAACCTAGCGCCTCAAGAAGAAAGGGAGATACTATTTGAATTCGACACGAAAAGAATTCCCGAAACAGATAACGACACACTAAAGTTTTTAATTTCCGGAAGCATAGGAACTGCGTTTATAAAAGAAATTGTCCTCACATACAGTATTCCAAAGGAACTCAAGCTAGAACAGAACTATCCAAACCCCTTCAATCCAATTACAACAATAGAATATGTCATTCCTGAAAAAGGAAATTACAGGATACAAGTTTTTAATTTGCTTGGGCAACTAACTCAAACTCTGTGCGACAACATTCATAATGCCGGATATTATAAACTTAATTTTGACGGGAAAAGCTTAACAAGTGGAATTTATTTTTATCGATTAAGCGGCAACAATGTTAATCTGAGCAAAAAAATGATTTTGATGAAATAATCTCTTTTTTACACATCATTTTCCAAAGCAATTATCATGATCCGTATAATCGCCCGCTCGAATTTCAGATGTCGGTTTATTAATATATTTTAGTTCAAGCAACTTGGCCTACATTAAAAATGCTTTACAATAACCATGGGCTCACATATTGAATTCATTCCGGAAATAATTATAAATATTTTAAATTATGGGGTGATTATTTCTTAATTTGTAAATTATAATTCGATAGGTCTATTTTCAAAATAATTATTTATGAAACCTTACTATAAAATTACTCTGATATATATTATGTTCGGTTCCGCGTGGATTTTTGTCTCGGACCGACTCCTCGAGTCGTTAACAAATTCCGCAAGCGCTCTTACAATGCTTCAGACTTACAAAGGGTGGTTTTTTATCATTATTACTTCTCTTCTGCTTCTCCTTCTGATCAGAAAATCCCACTTAGAATTAGAATCGAAGAATAAAGAGAAGGTGGAAATTTTCAATATAACGATGCGGGCAGTGCATCATATTTTGAATAACTTTCTGCAGAAGATGACATACTTCAAAGAGATTTCTCAAGCATCTGACCCCGAGAAAAAAGAAGCTTTAGGGCATTACGATGAGGTTATAAAAGAAACAAGTGCGCAGGTTATAAAATTGGGAGAGATATCCAAAATTACACCAGCCGAGATCGAAAAAGCAGTCTTTGAAGAGAAGAGCGGCCTGAAAAATAAACCGCATCAACAGAATCATTGAGCCAGCAGATTGCCGCTCTCTTTTAATAGTTCTTTTTCACTTATTTCCGCGCTATAGCGCGCCGATGAAAGCCGGCTCTGGGCTGCGGTATAATTTTTTTGCACATCACGGAATTCGATGGGGGATAGAACGCCGAGTTTGAACTGTTCCAAAGCGAGCTCCATATTCTCTTTTGCAACCGAAACGTTCTCTTCCTCCAATTTTAAAATTTCAAGATTCTTCTCGTAAACTTTGAAACTAATATTGATTGAAGATTCCACTTCGTCTATTGCCGCTCTCAGACCAATTTCCGCTTTGTCTAAATTTATATATGCGTTCTGCGTGGCGAGCGCAGAATTAAATCCGTTGAAAATATTCCACGAAAAATTAAGGCCGTAATTATATCCGTAACTCTTATTACTTTTTACCAATCCGGCATCGGATTCCGATTTTGAGTAATTGTACCCGGTTGAAAGATTTATCTTCGGGAAAAAATCTCCTTTTGAGAGTCCGACATCGTAAGAAGAGAGGTTTTTGTTTTTTTCCGCCTGGACAAGGTCAGCATTATTTTTAAGCGCAGATTCTCTCAGTTGTTCGAACAATAATCCACGGGCTAAATCGGTTTTTTCTTCCACGTCAAAATCGACGGAAACATTTCTGGCAAGAAGTTTATTAAACTCCGCTTTAAGACTGCTCAAGGCAACTTCCTGTGAAAGAAGATTAGACCTGTCGGCATTTAAATCAACCTTTGCCCGCAGCACGTCCAGTTTGGATGCGCTGCCAAGAGAAAGCTTTTCTTCCGCCAATTTAAGTCTCTCTTCGGAGATGCTTATGCTTTCCATGGCAACGGTGTAATTATATTTCTGCCGGACTATATTAAAATAAGTGTTGATGAGATCTATCAAAGTGTTTTCGATCTGGCTTCTCAGCTGAACCTCGCCCAATTCTTTATATTCTCTAAGTTTTGAATAAGAAGTAAACATTTTGAAGCCGTCGAATAGAGTCCAGCTCAAGGTAACGCCCGCAGCAGTGGAATTAGAGCCGGCTCCGGTTTTATCTACGCTGTTGCCGACCGCGTATTCCTGCTTCGTGTTGTTCACAGTTCTGGATTGTGAGCCGCTCAGATCCACTTTAGGCAAAAAGCCGGCGTTTCCCAAAGAATAATTGTTGTCGCTAATCGCCGCATTGCTTTGTGCGATTTTAATGTCATAATTATTTTCCAGAGCAATTTTAATTGCTTCTTTTAATGTGATTTTTTGCTGAGAATAAAAAACCGGTGCCGTCATCAGGCAAATAATTGCTATCAAAAAAACTTTCGACTTCAATTTAAACTCCAGTACTTCTATTTATTTCTATAAAAAAATCAGTTCTTAATTTTTTAATTCCCGTCTGTAACATTTGAAACGCTTTTTGATTTTTCAGAGAAGTAAGTATAGACAGCCGGTATAACCAGCAAAGTCAATATTGTTGAAAATGCGAGTCCTCCGATAACTGCAATGCCCATAGACACGCGGCTTTCCGCTCCGGCGCCGAGAGCAAGGGCTATTGGCAGTGTTCCCAATATGGTAGCAAGACTTGTCATAAGGATAGGGCGGAATCTTAATACGGCGGCTTCTCTCACCGCGTCAATAACATTCAATCCCTGAGATTTTCTCTGATTTGCAAATTCAACTATAAGAATGCCGTTCTTTGTAACAAGACCTATCAACATCACCAGTCCTATCTCGCTGAAGATGTTCATAGTCTGATTGAATATGAAGAGAGACAATAAAGCGCCTGCAAATGCAAGCGGAACCGTAAACATGATAATAAACGGATCGCGGAAGCTTTCAAATTGCGCCGCAAGGATCAGATATAAAAGAACAAGCGCCAGCAGAAATGTGAACAAGAGACTGGACGAGCTCTCTTTAAAATCTTTAGAAGCACCGGTAAGAGCCGTTGAAAAAGATTTATCAAGAACTCTTTCGGCTATCTTATCCATCGAAGTAATTCCGTCTCCGATTGTTTTGCCGGGTGCCAGACTTGCGGAAAATGTTGCGGAGACATAACGGTTAAATCTGTAAAGCTGCGGCGGACTGCTTTGAGTTTTAATATTGATAAAATTATCCAACTGGATCAATTCGCCTTTGCGTGATTTTACATAGAGCGCCTGCAGATCCAAAGGCTTAGCCCGGTATTCTTTTGAAATTTGTCCTATGATCTGATACTGTTTTCCGTTCATTATGAAATAGCCGTAACGCTGTCCGCTTAGTCCGAGCTGCAATGTTTGAGCAATATCAACCACAGCGACGCCAAGTTCTCGGGCTTTTGATCGGTCTATTTCTAGTGCGAGTTCCGGTTTGCTGAATTTTAAATTAACATCCACCTGTGCGAATACGGGATCTTTTCTCGCTTCGTCCAAAAATTTAGGAATTATTTCTCTTAGCTTTTCAATTGTCGGCGCCTGAACAACATACTGAACGGGCAGCCCGCCGCCTCTTTGAGTGCCGATAGTTTGAGATTGCGTGACAAAGGTTCTGCCGTCGCTTAATCTGTTCACTTGCTTTGTAAGGTCTTCATAAATTTTCTGCTGAGACCGCACTCTTTTGTCTTTGTCAACCAGCATAATTCTGATGAAGCCGGTGTTGTTGGCGGCACTTCCGCCTCCGACTGCAACACCCATCAATGTGGATTCTTTCTCCGGAACCTTTTCGTCTATAATTCCGTATAGTTTATCCATAAAATTGTATGTGAAATTATAAGAGGATCCCTCGAGCGTTGTTGTGTTAATTCTTATTTCGTTTCTGTCTTCAATAGGCGCAAGTTCGCTTTGAAGAAGAGGGAATACGATTACAGCGGCAACAATTGTGGCGCCCATAATTACAAAACCGAGCCATCGTTTTTTAAGAAACCGCGATAAAATTCTTTCATAACCTGAAATAAATTTTACAAAAAACGGTTCGGTAATTTGATAAAACCTGCTGTGATGCGCCCGGCGCTTGATAATTTTTGTACTCAGCATCGGCGTTAGTGTCAGCGCTACAAAAGCAGAAATAATTACAGAGCCGGCAATTACAATTCCGAATTCGCGGAACAATCTTCCCGTTAAACCCTGAAGAAAAATAATCGGCAGAAATACGACTGCAAGTGCTACGGTTGTTGAAATGATTGCGAAGAAAATTTCGGCGGAGCCTTTTATACCCGCCTCAAGCGGTTCCATTCCGTCTTCAATCTTCTTGTAAATATTTTCGAGCACAACAATTGCATCGTCCACCACAAGCCCGATAGCCAGAACAATCCCAAGCAGCGTCAGAACGTTAATTGTAAAGTTTGAAAAATACATTATAAAGAAAACGCCAATCAGCGAAATCGGAATTGCAAGAATTGGAATGACTGTCGTGCGCCAGTCGCGTAAAAATAAAAATATGATCAGGATAACCAGTACAAACGCAATAATTATAGTCTCTTCAACTTCGCCTATCGACTTGCGGATGTATCTGGTAGAATCCGAGCTGATATCAACCTGGATATCGGAAGGAATATCTTTCTTTATCTGTTCTATTCGTTTGTAGCACTCATTGGCAATATCAATATGATTTGAGCCGGGCTGGGGCGTAATTACAACGCCGATCATCGGAATGCCGTCGCGTTTAATTATGGAATATTCGTTTTCCGGACCAAGCTCAGCGTAGCCTATATCGGAAAGCCGAATAAGTTGTCCGTCTTCTTCTCTGATTATAAGATCATTAAATTCTTTTTCGGTAAGCATTCTTCCTTTGGTTCTGATTGTCATCTCGGTGTTGGTGCCTTCAATTTTGCCGGAAGGAAGTTCCACATTTTCGCTGCTCAGGGCAGAGCGGATCTCCGAGGCAGAGACTTTGAGAGATGCCATCTTGTACGGATCCAGCCAAAGCCGCATTGAATATCTCTTCTCTCCAAAAATTGAAACCTGGCTTACGCCCGGAATAGTCTGGAGTCTTTCTTTGAAAATGTTTGAAGCGATGTCTGAAAGTTGTAGAAGATTTTTTGAATCGCTCCGGAGTGTGAAATAGAGAATCGGATTCGCGTCCGCATCGGCTTTGGTTACAACTGGCGGATCCGCGTCAGGAGGCAGATTTGAAACCGCGCGGGATACTCTGTCTCTCACATCGTTAGCGGCATCTTCAAGATTTACATCAACGTTGAATTCAACGGTGATTATGCTTCTTCCATCTCTGCTGGTAGACGTTATCGACCTGATGCCCGGTATTCCGTTTATACTTTCTTCAAGCGGTTCTGTTATTTGAGATTCTATTACATCCGCGTTCGCGCCGGTGTATGAAACACCAACCGTAATAATCGGAGGATCGATGCTGGGATATTCGCGCACGCCCAAATATGTGAATCCGATAATTCCCAATAATAGTATTGTTAAAGACATTACGATCGACAATACCGGTCTGTGTATGCTAAGTGAGGAAAGACTCATTTTTATCTTCTCTGTTTACAATTTATATCTTTAAAAATATTTTATTTTTTTTCTGCGCTCATAATTCTGACTTTTGCCTTCGGTCTCAACTGCATCACGCCGGTTGTAATAACAGTGTCTCCAGGTGCGAGGCCGTTTACAATTTGCACATCGTCTTCTGTCCGGATGCCGCTTTCAACTTTTCTCGGGACGGCAATTCCATTTTTGTACAGGAAAACGCTTTCGCCGCTGATATCGAGAGCAAGAGCCTGGGTCGGGACTGTAATTGCATTCACCACGTTGTTCAACGGAAGAATAACGGAAACGTAGGAGCCCGGTATTAATTCTCCTCGCTCATTCGGACAGACAGCGCGCACGGGCAGGGCTCGCGTAGCGGGATCGATCTTCGGTTCAATGGCATAAATTTTAGCTTTAAAGACTTTGCCCAGCGCAGTTTTAATTGAAATACTATTTCCGACGGAAATTTCCGAAGCGTATCTCTGCGGCACGGTAAAATTTATTTTAACCGGATTGATATTCTGAAGTGTTGCAATTTTTGAAGATGAAGAGACATAGCTGCCTTCACTTACATAGCGCAATCCAATGGTTCCCGCGAACGGGGCACGTATTTCTGTTTTGGCAATAAGCGCCTTCAGATTTTCAACATCGGCTTTCGCGCTGTTCAAATCATTAAGAACAACATCATAACTTTCCTGACTTATTCCTTTTTTTTCAAGAAGCGCTCTCTGGCGGAATTCTTTTTCTTCCGCTAATTTTTTTCTCATCTCGGCTTTAAGCAGCTGCGCCTGCAGGTCGGCATCATTTACTTTCACAAGCAGGTCCCCTTTAGAAACTTTTCCGCCTTCTTTAAAATTGATAGCCGTAATTTTACCGGAAGTTTCCATCTTCAGTTCAACTTCTTCATTGCTGATTACCGAGCCGGCTATTTGAATTGTATTTTCGAGCGACGCGGGTCTTACCGCCTGAACACTTACGGCAATAACCGCTCCTCTGCCTCTTGTTTCGGAGATATCTCCTCCTTTCTTATTCAGAAACCGCGGGACTATAAGAAAGGCCAGAATTATGATTACAAATGCACCGATTGAAATTTTTTTGATCAAATTGCTATTCATTTCTATTTATTCCGAAAATTGATTTTGAGTGAATATTTTGGCGTTAAAAATAATCATAAGATTTTTCAGCCATTGTTAAAATATGTTAATTGACCATCTCCATCCAGCTTAACTTGGTGTATTTAGCGCGGCGTGAATCCGTCTTTAAATTTTGAAATAAAGCCGGTTCATGCTTATGTTGGCGAAAAATAATTTTTCGTATATGAAAACCGTATTGCTTCTTCTCTCCATCCTTGCCGGTGTTTTACTTCCCTACGGAAGCGAATACACATTTTTGATCCGTTACTTCTTAATGCTTATGCTTTTTTTTTCTTTTCTTGACGTACGAGTTGAGAAAGAGATAATCCGTTTCAGCCATTTTACAATTCTCTTATCAATAATCTTTTTTTCAGTAGCTGCTTTCTTACTAATCAGCTTATTTAACGAAGTATTGGCCCAGACCGTGTTTATTACGGCCATTGCGCCCACCGCTATAGCCGCCCCTGTAATAATAAGTTTGAAAAAAAAGAATGTGGCTTATGTTACCTTTTCGCTGCTGCTTAATAATATAACTATTGCTCTTCTTCTTCCGTTTCTGCTTCCGCTGCTCATGAAAAACGGAACGGATATTTCCGTAAAGGATATTTTAGTTCCTGTTATTGTTACTCTTTCTGTTCCGTTGGCAGCCGCCCAGTTAATAAAATATTTCACTCCAAGAATTTGGAAAGCGCTTGTGGAATGGAAAGATTCTTCTTTCTACATATTAATTTTTAACATCTACATTGCCACCTCGGACGCATCTCATTACATCCAGTACGAGTCGGGCAGTAAAATTCAAATTATAGTTTTAATCGCTCTTTCTTCCGCATTCCTCTGTGCGTTCTTTTTTTTGACGGGAATGATCATAGGCGGCAAGGAATTTTCTGCCGAGGCCAGCCAGTCTCTCGGCCAGAAAAACAACGCCTTCACTATCTGGATCTCTCTTTCATTTGTTGGGCCAATTGCAGCTCTTGGACCGGTATTTTATGTTCTCTTCCAAAATTTTTATATATCGTGGGAATTATATAAACACCACATCGTAAACTCCAAGCTGGAATAGTCCAATGGTCTTGAACCGCTTCTCCCCAAAATCCCCGAATTTTCCAAATTTACATTAGGACTTGTTGTCCTCTTTTGTTAATTTGTTTTATTCATCAAGAAAGGATATAAATGAAAAAGGCTATAAAAATTGCGGGATATATATTTGGGGGAGTTGCAATGCTTGTAGTAATTTTTCTTATCTACTTTAACTCGCGCTTTCCAACGGTGGATCCTCCGTTACCAGTAAAGATTGAACCCACTTCCGCACGGCTTGAACGGGGAAAATATTTAGCACATCATGTTACTGTCTGTATGGATTGCCATTCAACCAGAGACTGGACAAAACTTTCCGGTCCTCTAAAATTCGGAACTCTTGGAATGGGGGGCGATAAATTCGACGAATCTAACGCCGGCATCCCCGGGGTTTTATATGCTAAGAATATCACGCCGGCCGGCATTGAGAGATATTCCGACGGAGAACTGATGCGCGTTATTACTAATGGTGTAACAAAAGAGGGAAGAGCAATATTTCCCCTGATGCCATATTTGGGTTACAACAATCTCACCAGAGAAGATCTTTATTC
>JAKAMT010000158.1 GCA_021812705.1 Bacteroidota bacterium
GCGATTTGCCGGCACAGTTGAATTCCAAATATTTTCCGGATTCCGGAGAGGGAACATTTTCGGGATACCAGTCAGAATCTATTCCCAAGCCAAAGAATGAACTGATCTCCTTAACGCAAACGGATGTACCGTTAGCTTTTCCGTCTGCGGAATAGCCGGCAATGTGGGGCGTAGCAATATCCACGAGATGCAGTAATTCCCTATCGATCTCAGGCTCGTTTTCCCAGACATCAAGAAGTGCGGCAGAGATTGTTCTCTTTTTCAGCGCATTTTTAATTGCATTTGTCTCAATCACTTCGCCGCGCGAAGAGTTGAATAATATCTTCTCTCCTTTCAAACGCGAGAAGAAAGATTCATCGGCCATGTGAAAAGTTTTGTCTATACCGGCTTTATTCAACGGCACATGAAAAGTAATTATATCGCTCTCCGAGATTAATTTATCCAGAGAAACAAATTTTTCTTTTCCTTCAGTTCTTTCCCTCGGAGGATCGTTCAGAAGGACTTTCAAACCGAGAATTTCCGAAAGCGAGGCGACTTTGCTGCCGACGTTTCCAACACCTATTATCCCGATCGTCATCCTGGACAGATCCAAATTTTTCATGGCGGCAAGAGTAAGCAGAGCAGAAGCAATATACTGCCTCACAGACGATGAATTGCAGCCGGGAGCGTTAACCCATTTTATATTTTTTGAATCGCAGTATTTTGTGTCTATATGATCGAATCCGATAGTGGCAGTCGCAATAAATTTTACATTTGAACCTGCCAAAAGATCTTCATTGCATTTAGTTCTGGTTCGAACAATCAGCGCATCGGCATCTTTCACTTTTTCTTTTGTAATTTCTGAAGGAGCCGCGTATTCAATATTGGAAGCATTATCCAGCACACCTTTGAGGAATGGAATTTTGCTGTCGGCAATTATTTTTATTTTGGCACTCATCTTATATTGCGTCTGCTTTCGACTAAAATTTGAATGGCAATTTAAGATTTTTTAAGGAAAGATTCGGGCTGAAATTTGTTTTAAAAATCAGGACGGTTTTTGGAAGACGCGGTTTTTAGCCAATAAAATCAACCATTTCCGCACATACCGTTTTTTCTTTTTCAAACGGGATAAAATGGCCGCAATGATCGATCATTATTAATTTAGAGTCGGGTATTAGTGACGCAGCCGCTTCGCCGATAGATTCAGGTGAAAGATCCTTGTGTAAAATCTGATTCGGTATAAGCCGGTCATTCCGGCCGAATAGTATCAGAGATTTTCGGGAAAGCAAATGCAATTTTTCCAGAACAGGGTCTTCCAGCATCCCCTTGAGAGAATTTGAAACAATAGTGCAGTAGTTGAAAAAATTTTTCCATTCCTTCATATTTATCCGGTCGCGGATCATCGGCTCGGTATCAGCCGGCATATTATAAAAGTTTAACGCATAGTTTGACTTGATCTGATCGTTGCCGATTTTAAAGAACATTTCAGGCGTGTTGAATTTGATAATTTTATTTATTTCTTCTTCATTGAATATTTCGATCCCTGCGGGTGCAAGAAGGATAAGTTTGTCAACCAGATCGGGAAAGTTCAATCCCGTTTTAAGTGCTATATGGCCGCCCATCGAATGACCGACCAGGGTAACTTTTTCTATGCCGAGCCCGATGATAAATTTTGCGATCGAATTTGAATAGAATTCCATAGTACCGGAAAATATTCCTCCGGAGGATTTTCCGTAACCCGGAAGATCGATAGCAATACACCTGAATTTATTTTTAAGGAGCGGAATCAGTTTCGACCATGCTGGAATGTAGCTTGAGAGTCCGTGAATGAATAGCAATGAGGGCGAGTTTGCATCCCCTTCTTCGCGGTAAGCGATGGAGAGGTTGTCGGCTATCTCAATCCGGTTAAAAGCAAAATCATATTTCAGTTCTGGAAATTGCATCTAGAATAAATTTTTGATGATAATAATAATCACAATCTGCTCTTTTTAGAGTTAATCCTTTTTTTCAATTAATACAGAGAGAAGAAATTGAAAATGATTTATTGACATTGGTTTATAAAGCTTTTAAATTTCATCGTCATAATAAAAAAGGGGAAAAATTATGTCAAAGAAATTTTTTTTCATTTCCTTTGTACTTCTAAGTTCTGTCCTTTTTATCAGATGCGAAAAAAACAATTCATTACTGGAACCAAGCCAAGAAAAAACTTCGGGTCAGAATACGCACCTTAAAAAGGAAGCAAATGCTCCTTTTTTCCAATACCGAAGCAAAAATACTCCTACAAATTATTCCGTTCAAAGTTCTATTATTAATGCGTGCTGGGAAAGCGGCCAAGCAGTTGCGTATGATTTTTACAATCATCAGTATGATTTGATTGGGTATAGAATTGAGTGTGACGGTAGTATAGTTGATATTGTTGGGTCCGATCAAACCAGTTACTCTTTTCAAATTTCACCTGATGGCCAAAATCATTCTTGGCAAATTTTTTCTTTATATCAGTGCTTGGAGACCAATCAAACTTCCGAATATTCCTATAATGATTATAGCAACTGGTACTTTCGTGCTGGATTAAGTTCACCTTCATTATCTGGATCTTGGTCTAATAATCATCCTTCCTTAGCATGGAATTCCATACCGGGGGCAACAGGTTATGTAGTCATGCCTTCTGATGGTAGTTTTCCTGCTATTGTTTCGTCTACTAACTTTATCGATAATAATTATACTGGACCGGGAACATCAAGAAATATCAGCTATTATGTTTATGCTTTTAATGGAACTTGGCCAATCTCATGTGTTATATCTGAAAATTCAAATAGCGTAGATTTTTCAGTAAATTAATTTATAAAGGGTCGCTAATAACGCGACCCTTTATTTATTATCGCATAAATTCAATTAGCGAATTACAAAAGACTTCTGGTTTTTCAAATTGTAAAAAATGACCGCAATTGGGCAACATAACTAGTTTGCTGTTTGGAATCTTTTGTGCGCCGATCTTGGCAATATCTTCAGTTTTTCCCGGGTTCAAATAGGGATTGGGAATAAGATTATCATTTTCTCCAAAAAGTATAAGAGTCGGCTGAGTGATATTCTGCAAGAAATCTATAACAGGTTCATCCACCATTCCGTTAACGCTTTTTACAACCGTATAACAATAATTTTCAAAATCTTTAGCACCGCGCATTGCTATTCTGTCTGTAACCATAAATTCTGCATCATCAGGCATATCGTAAAAGTTAGAAACAAGATTAGCTCTAATACTTTGAGTATTTGTTAGTTTAACACCTTCCACAGTCATAACATCGCGGAACCATTGTTTTTGACCGGCAGTAAATGATTCAAAACCTGCGGGATCAACAAGCACCAGATTCTTAACCCGATTCGGATATTTTAACGACATTACTATTGCAATCTGACCACCCATTGAATGTCCCGCAATAGTAGCATTCTGTAATTTCAATTTATTCATCAGCTGCACAATAACATCGGCATAAAATTCCATCCGGCCTGAATGAATTTCCTTACTTGATTTACCGTATCCAGGCAGATCTACAGCGATGCACCTAAATTTATCTTTTAACAAGTTGATACTTTTATACCAGCCGGGAGAATAACTTCCTAAACCATGTATGAATATAATGGCGTGGTCGCTTTTCCCTTCATCAGAGAAGGCGATAATTCTGCCGTCATCCAAAGTCGCCTTATGAACTTCGAATGGATATTTGAGTTCATCAAATTCCATTTTAGTCAAGTTTCCATATGGTGAACATGATGAAACTATAAAAGCTAAAGTTATTAGAAGCATTATTTTTTTCATTTTCGACTCATTTTTTATTAAAACATCAGCCACTTAAATGTAGTGAAGATTGTCCATGGATTATCGGGACGATTAACTTTTCCACCATTAGTAGTTTTACTGTCATAAAAATTTCCGAGTGATAAATAAGCTGCGTGTAATTCGATATTCATAAACACAGCGGGATTGTAAGCGAGTTTACCGTTTAATTCAAAGCCGATAAAACTGCCTCCTCCTTTCGGTTCTACTTGAGATACAGCTGCTGCTACTCCAATCTTACCCATCATTTTATTTGGGATTAGACTTTTGGAAAAATTTATTGTGCCGCCGAATTGGCCCAGACCCATATTAGATAAATCCGGCACAGCCGAAATATATCTGTTCACAACATTTGCATGGGGATAAAGAAGATACGCGCCCGTGCTTACAAATATAGCGCCCGGAGATCCCCAGGTATTTCCAGTTATCACTCCGCTGTATTTTTTATCCTGAATATTATTGTTATCACCAGTAGCAAACACTAAATCTGCAGATATAACATCATCTACCGTTTGACCGTATTTATAACCGCCACGCAGGTTAGCAGACACTCCAAAAATATCTGCTGCTTTTTCAAAATTATTGGATGTAACCTCTTTGGATGCAGTCCCAATATTTGCAACTGCGAATGCATTAAGAGACCATCTTCCTAAATTATATTCTGCGTTATAATTTCCATACGTCCCGAGCCAGAAAATATCCGCCTTATACGGTTTACCGCCAAAATCAAATTGAGCTACACCATTATAATCATCCAACAGACTGCTCAATCCTTGTCCAAGAATTGAAACTCCTCCTTCGCCATTTGCTCTGTCGTAAACATACCATAACGATAATCCCTGGCGCCAGTTTGGAGTAATATCGAAGTCGATAATGGCTTCCCACAAAGTTACATCATCTATTTGCTGTACATTGTTTTCATATAACTGATAATAGCCGGCTTTCCATCTATACCAGTCAGTGTCATTTCGCACAGAGATTCCAACACCGTCACTTCCCCAATATGCTAATCTGTAACCTGTATTCAGCATTGTTCCAAGGACGGTTCTGTAAGGATTGTATGGTGTATCGAATAATCTTTGTAATCCAAGATTGATCGCCCATCCTTTTGATGGAATCAGTTCCAATTCAACATTTTGAGTTTGTATATTTACTTGATCTGCTGAAAATGCCGATCCGAAATTCCCACCTACTCCATAAGACGCGTCTCCCCATGTCCAGTCTATTTCGAATGACGCGCGAAGAATTGCTTTCCCGTCCAAAAGTTTTGGCTGATATATAAAAAATGGGAGGAGCCGCTGCTCAAAATAAAATGCCTGCGTTCCAGTAGCTGTTGTATTAGCACTGAATAATCTTCCAACTATCTGTCCCTTGAGAAGGTCATTATCGGCATAAAAATTTGATGTAACTCCTTGCGAGATAAAAAATGCCAATGCCTGAAATTCCTGTGGATATGTCTGGGGTACTTTCATATTATCAAAATTCCAAGCATGCTGAGCTATTAGAGGAGTAGTGATTAATAAAAAAGTTAAAACCATTTTTTTCATATTATCCTCTTGCCAATTAAAACCTATTATTCCTTTGAAAATAAAAGGAGAAGTTAGCATTATTAAATAATCTCACTTCTCCTTCATAAGAAATGAAATTAATTTTTCTTCACATAATTCTGAACATTGGTTGTACCGAATACGCCGCCGTTTGTGCTTCCGAATCCAGCGTTTGGTGTGGGGGCAACATTCTGCGTGCCGCTCATCAATACAACTTCATATTTCATTGTGTTTGGTGATGCTGTTGTATTAATTTGATAAATACCTTCGTTAGTTGCAGCCGATGGTTTTGTTTGTATAATCGATATTTTATGAATATCAATATTTGTACTCTTAGTTAAAGTGTATGTCCCTTCATAAGTGAGAGATGTTCTGTTCTTGTTGACCTGCTTAACTAAATATGTGTTGTTTTCATTAAATGTTGCATAGACAGTATCAATTCCACCGACTGCCGCAAAAATAGTATTGAGTAACGGTGCCACATTGGTTCCTGTTGAGATCCAAGTACCTATTATCGGATCTTTTGCTGCTGTAGGCTCTGTAGAAGTTTCATCTTTTTTGCAGGATGTTAAAACGACTGATCCGGCGACAATTAAGAGCAAGAGTAACTTTTTCATACTACCTCCT
>JAKAMT010000023.1 GCA_021812705.1 Bacteroidota bacterium
ATCATTCTTACAGGCCCAACCGGAAGCGGAAAATCTACGACTTTGATCGCCGCTCTATATCAGGTTATTAATCCGACTAAAAATGTTTTAACCGTGGAAGATCCTGTTGAATATGTTATAGAAGGCGCGCGCCAGTTGAAGATCGGCTACAAGATGAATTTTGAACAGGCAATTAGAGCAATACTGCGTCACGATCCGGATATTGTGCTCGTCGGTGAGATGCGCGATAAAGAGACGGCTGAAACAGCTATTAAACTGGCAAATACGGGACACTTGACTTTTTCGACGCTTCACACCAACGATGCCCCGAGCGCGGTTGCGCGTTTGTTCAAAATGGGAGTTGAACCGTTTTTGATTGCTTATGCAATCAATATAATTGTTGCACAGCGTCTTATTAGAAAACTGTGCGATAACTGTAAAAGAAAAATTACAAATCTGGAAGAGCACATTCTTGCCGCCGGTTTAGAAATGAGCGAATGGGCAGGACATGAAATTTTTGAAGCGGTGGGATGTGAAAGATGTAATCATACCGGGTACAAAGGAAGAATGGCTATTCATGAAGCGCTCTATTTTACAAAAGAGATTAGGAGAGCAATAGTTCAATCCGGTGATGAGATTGATGAAGAGGCTATCAGAGTACAAGCCAGAAAGGATGGAACTCACAGCCTGCGCGATTCCGGATTCGAAAAAGCGAAACTCGGGCTTACTTCCATTCAGGAGGTTATTGGCGCCACAATGGAAGACTAATTGATTATTTTTTATTATATTTAACCGAGGTAATTTAAACCTATTTTTTAACTCATTAAAATGGTGATTTTAATGATTGACGCTGCTAAACAAATTCTGCTCAATTTTGTCTCCACCATCCCCAAAACAGCACTCGGTCCGGAACGTGTTAATTATATCATTTCGAAAATAAATACGATTAAAATTGAAGAGCGGATGGCGCTCATAAAATTGTTGAATTACATGCTCGGAGTGATGCTCGAAAAACAGGCTTCCGATATTGAAATAGGCGGATTCGGTGCGCAAAATTATGTATGGCTTAGAATTTTCGGAAAGAAAGAAAAGATAAATGATCTTCCTCAATTTTCAGAAGATGAAGCTTCGGTTTTAATTGTCTCCCTTTTAAATCAGAATCAGTGCGAAATGCTTTTATCACAAAGAAATCTTGATTTCAGCTATTCATTTTTTTATGAACCTGCAAAAGCGAATGTGCGCTTCCGCGCCGATGCATACTTTGATCTGGACAGCCTCACTTTAAATATGCGCGCAATTAACGCAAGACTAAGACCAATTGAGTCTCTGGATTTTCATCCTTTCGCAGTCAAGATGATGAGTCACAATTATATAAAATTCGGCTTGTCGCTCGTAACCGGAATAACCGGTTCAGGTAAATCGGCAACACTGGATGCCGTAATAGATTTTCACAATGATTCCGATCCTTGCCATATTGTAATTATTGCTTCCCCTGTCGAATATGTTCACAAATCGCGCACGTCAATTATTAAGCATCGAGAAGTAGGAAGAGATGTGCTCTCATTCAAGGACGGGGTTACGCAAGCTCTGCGTCAGGATCCGGACATAATTGTAATCGGTGAAATGAGAGATCAGGATACAATCATGGCCGCCCTCGAGGTTACCGATACCGGTCATAAAGTATTTTCAACTTTGCACACTTCATCGGCTACAGAATCTATAGATAGAATTATTGCAGAAATTCACCCGAATGAACAGGAGAGAGTGCGGAACAGATTGGCTGATGTGCTCATTTCTGTGGTATCTCAGAAGCTTGTTCCCAGCCTGGACGGTAAACGGGTCCTGGCAAAAGAGGTTTTAATTGTCACCCCCTCTGTAAAAGCGGCAATAAAGAACGATAATACAAGTGAAATTTACATGATGATCAATCAGGGAGGTCCTCAGGGGATGATTACGATGGAACAGGATTTGTTACGTTTATATACGGAAAGAAAGATATCCAAAGAGAATGCCGTGGCATACGCCAATAATAAGACAAGAATTCTTCAATTAATGAAAGGATAATTTGAAACAAGTAGTCTGCTTATATTGTGAAGGCACAGACGCTAAATTAGCGGTTCTTTCAAAAGAGAAGGATACTGTCAATATTCATCATGTCTCTTCTTTTACTGTTTCGCGCAATATTCACGCGGTTTCTCAAAGAGACGCCATTGCGGAATACAGTTCAAAAGAGATGGAAGCAGATCTCGCTTTTGAAAATCTAGAAAGTGTGAGCACAGTGGATTCCGAACCGGAAGAAAAATCCGATGTTGAACTGCTGAACGAAGCTCTTTCCAGATTCAAACTCCCGAATATGTTCTTCATTCCTGTTGTTACCGAACCGATAGTTAATTATCATCATTATGAAGGTCCGCAAGAAGAGAACAAGAAAAAATTAATTCAGAATCTTATCAAAGACCTTCAAACGTCAAAAGGTATTACGGTAACGGAAGATATGATAGATGTAACGGAAACCATCGAAAAATCTTCTCTCGGTGTATTTCTGGAGGGCGACATTCCGTGCGTGGGACTGATAAATCAGCTTGCCAATTTTAATAAGAGACGATACTTAAAAATTCCGACAATAAAGACTGCAGAGCTTTCTTTAGCTTATTATGTTTCAAAATCCACAAAATTTTTCCCCGAAGACAATTCACTTATAGTATATATCGGAAAAGAGTACAGCAAACTGATCTTTCTCGAGGGGCAGAAGCTTCGCCATATCGGATCGCCTTTGGATATAGGCACAAAAAATCTTCACACGTATGATGTTTATTTCTCCAAGATACTTCTTGAAATGGAGAACGGCGGAATTCCGAAGTTGGACAACATCATTCTATGCGGAGAGGACAGATCGGAAAATTTAATACTCTCATTTTACGGAACATTCCCCGAAGCGAATGTTTCTGAACTGAAGTTTGAAAATTTTGGAATCGGTGAATTGGGCGAAGAGGATCAGAAAAATCTTGCGCTTTTTGCCGTGCCCGTTGCCGTTGGTCTTGAATATTTTGACGAACTTGAGAAAGCGCATGTCGGCGTTAATTTTCTTCCGAAGTATATCCAGGAAAATCAGAAATTTTTCCAATTCGGCTGGCACAGTTATGCGCTGATGCCGCTTTTATTCGGAGCCACATTTTTTCTCACATTCAAAACACTCTCCAATTTCCGTGAATTAAAAGAGCTCGATTTCGAAATCGAAAGGCTGAATCAGCGGCAGGCGCAGAACCAGACGCTGGTAAGTGAAATTACGCCGCTCGAAACGAGAATTAACAGTTTTGATGCAACGCAAAAAATTATTGATAATGCGGCTATTGGTGCCGGCTTGTGGAATTCGACACTCGGAAAAATTTCCGACTTTGCAGAGACGAGAAGAAATTTCTGGGTTATTAAGCTTGAACCTGTCGGAAAGGATGAGATAAAATTGATAGGTTACTCTTTATCCAGAAGCGTGCTTACGGAATTTGCCGAGCAGAACAAATCTTCCGTTCTCAAAAATATAAACTATGATCCGTTGAGAGAAAAAAACGCATTCTCTTTTACTCTAAATCTTAAACTGCAAACTGATTCGGTAAAGACCAAATGAGCAGCAAGGTTAAAAATACAGTTATTATTCTTATCCTTCTGATTGTGATTGGATTGGCCAGCGTGCTTTATAATTTCGTGTATCAAAAATCCAAAATAAACGACAAGCAGAAAAAAATAAAGAACCTGCGGCTTTATCAGTTAGACACAGAGTTTTTGAATAAACAACTGGACCAGCTAAGAAGAAGAGTGGAAGAGCTTGATTCTGTGCTTGTAAACAGGAAGTACAATATTCCGTACAATGTATCCCAGTCTGCATTCTTCGATTTTGTGAACCGGGTCAGTTTCGGATTCTCACCCCTTTCGCATGTAAATATTGAATTCAATGATACGGAGACTTCCGCTGATTATAGCATTTATAATTATACTTTGGGCGGGACTGCGGAATTTGAAGATCTGATGAAACTGATCTATGCAATTGAAGAGAGCAAGCAGTTAAAGAAAATTGATGCGGTAGAGCTTTCGAATAATGTTAAAGTTGATCCCGATGGAACGCCTCATTTCTTGGTCACTTATAAATTTAAAACGAAAGTCTACTATTCGGGCAACAACAGATTCTATGTAAAGACCCAGAAAGAAAATTCTATTGTGCCTAATCCAACTTACGACTTTTTCTTTCCGCTTATAAGGAATGAAATTCCGCGCAATAATGATAATCTTCTTGATGTGCAGTCTGCTCAGTTGCTTGCGCTCATACCGGACGGAGCTTTTCTGGTTGACGCAACCGGCAATACTTATTTATTGTGGGAGGGAGATAAAGTTTATCTGGGTTACCTGACCAACATTAATTATGAAAACAACGAAGTCAATTTTGTTCTGAATAAAGGCGGTATTATTGAAAATATCACCTTGAAGCTCCAAAAAGAAAAAAAACCGGGCAAATAAAATGAAAAAACTATTTTTAATTTTAATCCTATTGGGTTTCACCTGTTCCATAAATGCCCAGATCGATTTGAAACAGAAACTCGCGGGATACACTAATCCGGATGAACTGGTTTCTCTTTCAGAGGCAATCAGCTTTGACCAGGCAATTCAAATCATAAGCAAGGTAAGCGAAAAAGTTTCGGGTAAAAAAGTAATTTCCACTGTGAATATCGGCACTCCGATTGGCGTAGAGATTCCGAAAATGATCTACAGAAAAGCTCTTATCATTCTTGCGCAGGCGAATAATTTGGTAATGCAGGAAACGGAGACCACTATTTTTCTCAAGAAAAAATCGGACGCCGATGTGAAAGCCGACAGCAGTTACGTTCGCATCGATGAAAGGGAAGTTAAAATATCGGCACTGATGTTCGAAGCGAATACTTCGGATATGCGCGAAAAAGGAATCAACTGGCAGTTCCTTCTCTCAAAATCGGGTCTCAGAATCGGCGGCAAATTAACTTCATATCAGGATCAATCCTCAGCCACCGGTGCGGCAGCAGCCGTTCCGGTAACGGAAGCCACAGTGAACGCTTCTTCAGATTTTACAATGGGCGGATTCGACGGAACCGCGGCATCAATCTTTAAATTTTTCGAGGATGAAAATCTTGGAAAGATAATTTCGCGGCCGGTTATAAGCGCAATCAACGGAAAGAAAGGAAGAACGCAGGTCGGTTCGGATTTTTCAATAAAGGAGAGAGACTTCTCGGGAAATCTGGTCGATAAATTTTTCCAGGCTGGAACAATAATAGAAGCCACTCCCAGAATATTCAGCGAGCAGGGAGTTGATTATGTTTATCTGAAATTAAGGATGGAAAGAAGTTCTGTTATTATCGGCGCTCTATCCACAGAGAAGCCGAAGACGGAAGTTGAAACAAATCTTCTTTTATTGGACGGCGAAGAGACTGCTATAGGCGGACTTATTGTAAATGAAGAAACGGTCAGCCGCATAGGCGTTCCTTTTCTTAAAGATTTGCCGTGGTGGGTGTTCGGACTGAGATACATCTTCGGATATGATAAAACTACCGTTTCGCAGAAAGAGATTATTTTGTTAATCAAAGTTGAAATACTTCCTTCACTAAAAGAACGTTTTGCCAGACCTAAAGACCCGGAATTATTGAAACAGGTTCTTGACAAGGAGAGGGGTGAAGTGGAGAAAGCCAAAAATCAAACTAAGAAGCAGGAAGAGGATCAAAAATAGCGCGCGGTAAATTTTCTAATAAGGCTACTTCAAAATAAATTCTTTCCGAAATGCGGATTGCTGCAAAATTCCGGCATTGTGATTACTCAATTTTCCGGCTTCGCTCTTTAATTATTTCATACTGGAGGTTCTGCGGAAAATGAAACTTAAGTACCGTCTGATACTGATTACTTTTCTTATAGTTTTGCTTATTTCTGTGACCTCGTCATTTATCTATTATTCTCTAACCGCGCAATTGATAAGCCAGCAGCAGTCAAAAAATATTCTGAATTCCGCCAATGATTTCGCATTCGCTTTTCAGCAGGAATTGGCCAAATGCGAAGAGGATTTTAAAACAATTGCGCCGCGCATAAAAGATTTTAATAAAATTAATCTGGATTCGACCGCGATTGATTTTTGTTTTACTCTGGTCAACGATTCGCTGATAAACAACCGCGAATTGAAATTGAAGTCGAAATCCTTTCTGAATATCAGAAGTTATTCGTTCCGGCAGTTCTTTTCGGACAACAGGAATGTTGTTCTGCATTACAATCAGACTGCAGAAGGAAAAACTGTTTATTACGGCAATCAGATCTCGCCGGTTTTCTTGAACAAAATATCGGATAAAATTCGTTCAGACGTTGCATTGATGATTGACGACATACCCGTTGAAATATCGCACGAAGAAAAAAATCAGATCAATTTAGCTGCGGTTATAAATGCAGCAAGGCAGTTAAAATATAAAAATAATTTTGACCTGCACACCACGGAGCTTGAGAATGCGGATTTTATTGCGGCTCTTTACACACCAAAACTTCTTATTACACCGGGCGGAAAGGTAAATTTTATTATCTATAACGTTTTAAAGGAGGGATACGATTTCCGGAACACTCTGCGACTGGTGATGCTTATCATTATTTTCGCCGGAAGCGCAATCACATTTCTGATTGTAATCGGTTTTACAATGAAACTGATTAAGCAGATCTCTCTGCTGAATAAGGCGGTGGAAGTAACCGGACGAGGCAATCTTGAACACAGAGTTGAAATTATTACGCACGACGAAATAGGAGTGCTTGGCAAGACATTCAACAATATGCTGGATGAACTTGAGAGCAATAAAAAAACGGAAAAAGAATATTCGGAATTTATTGCGCTTATAAATCAAAATCCTACAATGAAGGAGATAGCAGATGCGGCACTGGCAAAAATAATTCAGTCCACTCGGCTCACATTCGGAGTTCTTTATATAGTAGAGGGAAAGTCGCCGCGCATGGTTTCTTCATTCGGTATAGGAAAAGATCTGATAGAGCTGAGCCAGAATATTGAGATGTACAGAAACGCGATTGATAAAAAAGAAAAGATAGAATTTAATTTCAATGAGAATTATCCGGAAATTAAAACCGGGCTGGCAGTAATAAAATTAAAATATCTTTCCATCTACCCAATAATTTATAATAAAGAAACCATCGCAATTTTGGAACTGGCCTCGGAATCATCGCCGGGGACCGATGTTCTCAGCTACCTTAACAAGATTCAGGAGCAGCTGGCAATAGGGTTGATAAATGCTAAATCATTTGAGCAGCTGGAAAATTTTGTGGGGGAACTGAAAAAACTGAACGATGATTATCACCGGCAGAATGAGCAGATAGTAGAGCAGAACGAACAGTTGAAGCATCTTCACAGGCAGTTGAAAGAAAAAGCGGAGGAGTTGGAAAAACAGAGAACAAGAGCCGTCGAGCTTACAAAAGTAAAATCGGATTTTCTTGCCAGCATGTCGCATGAACTTAGAACGCCGCTCATTTCAATTTTGGGATTGACTGAACTATTAATGAAAGACTCTTTGATTATTCCCAAAGCGAAAGACAGACTTAAAATTGTTTACCGGAACGGGAAAAAACTGCTGGGGCTCATCAATAACATTCTGGAATTCTCAAAATTCGATTCGGGAAAGATTGAAATAAAAAGAGAAAACTTTTTGCTCAGCGATCTTATTGAAGAACTTCACAGCAATGTGGACCAGATTGCCGCAGAGAAAAGAATATCGTTCACTTTGTCCGTGGAGAACAATGCGGATCTTTTAATCAATTCCGATAAGGCAAAACTTGAACAGGTGCTTCTAAACCTGATTGTCAACGCTATAAAGTTCACCGACAAGGGCTCGGTAGATTTATCTGTTAGAATTGCCGGAAATGAGCAGATAGAATTTGCCGTGACTGATACGGGAATAGGGATAGCTGAAGAAAATCAAAAAATAATTTTCAGCGAATTCAGACAGGTTGACGGAAGCCCGTCAAGAAAATACGGCGGCGCAGGACTCGGGCTTGCCATCTGCAAGAAGTATATAGATCTGCTGGGAGGAACGCTTTCTCTAAAGAGTGAGATGGGAAAAGGGTCGAAATTTTATTTCACTCTGCCGGATTCGCTGATAGAGACGTTTGACGCGGCCGAACATAAATTTTTAACCGTAAGCGAAGAAAAAATCGATTTCACAAAATCGGTCCTTATCCTTAATTCGCATAACGATTCGCTGAAACTGATAGAAGATTATTTAGCCTCTTACAATTACAGGATCCATTCAACTTCAAGCCGGTCCGATGCGCTGAGGCTTGCGCAGGAATTATCTCCTGCGGCGGTAATTTTAGAACCGTTTATTCAGGATCAAAATATCTGGTCGCTTATATGCGAATTGAAGAACGGCAGCAGGACTAAAAATCTGCCTGTAATACTAACAATGATTCTGGAAGAAAATAAAGTGGGCTGGCAGCCGCCGTTGTATGATTTTATCCCGGCGGACCAATCCAGTTTCGCACATGAAATTGAACTGCTTGAAAAACATTATGAAACAAAAATAAAAAGAATCTCCGTCATTGCAGATTCGGGTGCGGAAAATTTTGATGAGCTTAAAAAATCCGGATTCGAAACAAGTTTTGTCTCTTCGGAAAATAATATTTTGGAAAAAATTAATTCCGCAAATCCGAATCTTATTATCATTGATATTGAATCAGTAATGGAACCGGTTTTCGAAGTACTGCTCGAGATCTCTCAGAACCGTTATACCAAAAACATACCGGTATTAATGAGGCTTCCGGGGGATATAAATAAAGCTAAAGCCGATTCACTGAACAGTAAGCTGAGAGAGATCGCGCTTAAAATTAAATCGCATCCTCTGGATGTGCTTAAAACCGTGCGCGACAGATTAAAAATTGATGATGAAGCCGCAAATAAAAAAGTAAATCTGATTGAGATGCCGGCACAAAGTCAGGATGAACCGGAGCTTTCATTCCCCAAAATTAAATCTTCAACCGCCAGGCCTACGATCTTGATTGTGGACGACGATAACGACACTCTGTTCACGATAGGAGAGTATATCAAAGAGATGAACTACGATACTATCTTTGCGCATAACGGAATGGAGTGCCTTCTGATGCTTAATCATGTGGAGCCGGATCTTATACTGCTCGATATTATGATGCCGCAGATGGACGGTTTTGAAACTATTAAAAGAATAAGAGCAGACGAACGGATTTCAAAAATTCCGGTTGTTGCCCTTACGGCGTATGCAATGCTCGACAACAAAGATATAATTGAAAATAACGGATTTGACGATCTGGTTACAAAGCCGATCAATTCTCAAATTCTAAATACAAAATTAGATCAGTATCTTAATGGTAAATAAGAATCAACATTATGAAAAAAATATTAATAATTGACGATTACCCGGATAATGTTTTTCTGCTTCAGGACAGACTTGAGAGGGAAGGATTTGAAATCATCAAGGCGTATCACGGAGAGACGGGGATACAAAAAGCCGTGGAAGAAAAACCCGATCTTATTCTTCTTGATATCATGATGCCGGACATCTCCGGTTTCGATGTATGCAAAACGCTTACCGCACACCCGGACACAAAATTGATTCCGATAATTCTTCTCACTGCGCTTACTGAAGCCGAGAGCATTAAAGAGGGTCTGCTGGCAGGCGCGTTCGATTATATAAAAAAACCGTTCAATAAAGTCGAGCTGGTGGCAAGAATAAATTCCGCGCTCCGTTTCAGCGATTCAAATAAAATTCTTCTGGAGATTGAAAAGATAAGGACTTATGCAGCAACTGTTGTTACTGCCAATCACGAAATAAAACAGCCGCTCACACTTATAAATCTTTCGACCGCCGCCATAAGGCGCGAACTTTCCAAAGAGGATTTCGATAAAGATGTTGTAACAAAAAGAATTGAATTCATTGAGAATGCGGCCAAGGAGATAATCAGCGTTCTTGATAAGCTCGGTTCTATAAAGAAGCCTGTTATAACGCCGTACGTAAATAATTTGAATATGATCGATTTGAAATCGGGGGAAGAAGAAAGATCAGCCGATTAGTTCGTGAACCAGGGAGAGGAGCTCTTCAAAGTTGTAAGGTTTGTTTATTATTCTTTCCGCTTTAACTTTCTCTTTTTCCGAAGTTTCCAACGGTGATCCGGCAGCAAGTATAACCGGCACCTTGTAATTCAATTCCGCCATCTCCTCAAGAAAATCGAGTCCGTCCAGAGCCGGCATTTTTCTGTCTACAATCAAAAGATCGGGTCTTCTTAGTTTCATAATGTCCAAAGCTTCTCTTCCGTTTGATGCAGGCAGGACGGAATAATTGTACGATTCCAGAAGTTCCGCCAGAAGCTCTCTGAGCACGTCTTCGTCTTCTGCTATCAAAATTGTTTTACCCCGGCTTAGAGAATTGGCTTCTGCCGGCGGGGCGGCGGGAAGAATAATTTTAAATTCCGCACCTTTGCCTGCTTTGCTGCTTACTAAAACTGTTCCTTCGTTATCGTCTATTATTTTTTTTACGCTGGAAAGGCCTATGCCGGATGCATGTTTTTTTTCTTTTGTGGAAAATGATTCGTCGAAAATTTGTGAAATATTCTCTTGGGCAATTCCTGATCCGGAATCGCGTATTAAAAACTGCACATACGCACCGTTGTCTGCATTTCTGGTTGACAGGGATATTGTTCCTGTGTCCGATATCGATTCAACGGAATTGGCGAGCAGGTTTAAAATCACTCTGTAATAATCGGAATATTTGCCGAGTATGAATTTAAGATCCGATGCCAGATCAAGCTTAAAATCAATTTTATCTTTATGCTGGATCGAAAATGAACGGACGGCGTCCGATATGATAGAATTGAGATTTATTCTTCTGCTATTTTTCCCATCTGTTTTAGAGGCTAAATTTTCTCCCACCATCTCTGAGGCTAAATAAGTGCCTGCTTCGATACTGTTGAGGAGGGGCAGAACTTCCTGACTTGCAGGGACTTTTCTTCTAAGCAGATCTATGCTGTTTAAAATTCTGGTAAAGATGTTATTCAAATCATGCGCCAGATGTTTTGAAGAACTGTCGGAGATCATTCTATTTCAGGTTAAACTTAATGATTTTAGAGTAAAGAGTTTTTTGGCTTATGTCCAATGCTCTTGCTGTAATTTCTCTGTTCCAGTTATTCTGGTCGAGAGCTCTTTTTATATGAATCTTTTCCACATCTTCCATGGTCATTATTTTGCCGTCATCCTTCACATAATTTGCGAAATCAAAATCATCCGCCGGCACATTTAAATCTTTAGGCAGAATCGAATCGCCCTCCGCAAAAATTATTGAACGCTCGATCATATGCTCCAATTCTCTCACATTCCCGGGAAAATTATATCGCGCCAGTTCATTCTTTGCTTCCTGCGAAAGTTTTTTAAGAGAACGGACAGGAGATTTTTTCTGTAAAAAATATTCGGCAAGAAGCAGAATGTCACCGTTTCTTTCTCTAAGCGGAGGGATTGTCAGGGTGATCACATTCAATCTGAATAAAAGATCGCGCCTAAAATTTTTATTCTCTGCTTCTTCCATCAGATTTTTATTTGTAGCGCCTATGACTCTTACCGATGAGGTTAAATTGGTTATTCCCCCGACTCTTCTGAATTCTCCATTTTCAAGAAAGCGCAAAAGTTTAGGCTGGAGTGCGAGACTGAGTTCTCCAATCTCATCCAGAAATAAGGTGCCCCCGTTTGCAATTTCGACCAAACCCTGTTTTGAAGTTTTTGCATCTGTAAACGCGCCTTTTTCATATCCGAAGAGTTCGCTCTCAATAAGCTGATCCGGTAGAGATGCGCAATTAATAGCCACGAAAGGTTTATCTGCCCGGTTGGAATTTTTATGAACAAATTCCGCGAATAATTCTTTTCCGGTTCCGGTTTCCCCTTCAAGCAGAATATTCGAATCGGATTTAGCCGCGCGTTCAGCAAGTTTAAGAACGTTTTTAACTTTTTCGCTCTCGCCTATAATTGTATTCGGCGGCGCCTGGCTGATCTTTGAAGAGAGGATCTTATTTTTTATTAAAAGGTCTTTATGTTCCAAAGCCCTCTCAATTGTAACGCAGAGCTGACCGAACTCATACGGTTTAGTAATAAAGTCGTAAGCGCCCTGTTTAATGCACTCGATTGCCGTACGTACATCGGATTTGGCAGTGAGCACAATAACCTGCAAAGAAGGATGATTATCGCGCACATAATTGAGAACTTTTTCACCGTGAACCTCTCTCATTTCAAGGTCCAGCAGGAGAACATCATAATAGCGCTTTTTGAGGTTTTCTATGGCATCTTTGCCGTCATAGACAACATCAACCCCATAGCCTTCATTTACCAACTCTTCTTTAAGCAGATAACAGAGGGTTTCGTCATCGTCGGCGATAAGTATTTTAGAATCTTTCATATCAGGTAATAATTACTTGTGCTTTAATATATTAAAAAATCGAAGAAAAAAATAATTTTTGAAATGTTTTATAGAGATTTTGGAAATTTAACGGGAGAGAATTATATTTACGACTCAAAAATTTTGAGTTGGGCGCGTAGCTCAGTGGTAGAGCAACACCCTTTTAAGGTGAAGGTCGGTGGTTCGAGCCCACCCGTGCTCACAAAAACCCGGTTCTAGCAGGATCGGGTTTTTTATTTTAAAGCATTATTACAAAAGATAACGGGTGGGCGAGTCCGCCTTCGGCGGATAATCCAGCCTGCCTGGCAGCATACAGGCTGAAGGCTGGAAGTTTATTCCTCCTTCGGCGGGTAAGTCCGCCATAGGCGGATAAACCCACCATAGGCGGATAAACCCACCCGTGCTCACAAAAACCCGGTTCCAGCAGGATCGGGTTTTTTTATTTCGTCCAAAAGCCCAATCCACACGCCCTCTTAAACAGATAAAAAAAAGGGATTAATATTTAAAGTAAAATATTTTATATTATTCATGTCTTTAAGGGGATTTGATGTGATACACCCGGGGTATTCAGCTGAATTAAACTTTCCGCCCAAACGCGAGTCCATTTTTTATACCTATTTCTGAGCAGCAAAGAAGAGTAAAATTTTTATATATATAATTTTTTTTCTGTTCTGCTTTGGATGTACTGCACCTTGTTAATTATTTATAATTAGAAATAAATAAACAGCAATTGATGTTTGTGCAGAATAAAAAAAATGGTAGAGACAGCGTTTCGAAATATTGAGAAGAGACCCAAATTAATGGATAGGGTGAGGATTGAATTGAGAGCCCAGCATTATTCGAGGAAAACTGAAGAAAGTTACACATCTTGGATAAGGCGGTATATCATTTATCACGGTAAAAAACATCCTGAATTAATGGGTAAGGAGGAGATACAGAAATTTATAAATTACCTTGCTTTAGAAAAGCATGTTTCGAGTTCAACTCAAAATCAAGCATTGCAGGGGGTTTTATATTTATATAAAAATGTGCTACATAGGGATGTGGGGTGGTTAGATGATATAAAGCACGCAACAAGAATAAAACATCTACCGGTTGTTTTTAGCAAGCAAGAAGTGAGTAAAATATTTGAGTACTTAGAGGGAACCCCAAAATTAGCCGTCTCACTTTTATATGGGAGCGGACTTCGTTTGATGGAGTGTTTACAATTAAGAATAAAAGATGTTGATTTTGATTACAAGCAAATAACAGTAAGAGATGGTAAAGGCGAAAAAGATAGAAATACAGTTTTGCCTATATCAATAATGCCGCAACTGAAACAACATCTTAATGAGGTTTACCTGCAGCACAAAAAGGATTTATTAAAAGGGAAAGGAGAAACGATTTTACCATATGCATTGAAAAGAAAATATCCGAATGCAGGCAAGGAATTTGGATGGCAATATGTATTTCCTGCAGATAAGTTTATTAAAGAGAAAGAGAGCGGAATTGTTTTTAGGTGGCACATACATGAAAGCACGATCCAAAGAGCGGTAAAAGAAGCTATTCAAAAAGCTGGAGTTAATAAGCCAGGCAGTCCGCATACTTTCAGACATTCTTTTGCTACACATTTGTTAGAGAATGGATCGGATATAAGGACAATTCAAGAATTATTAGGTCATCAGTCGGTTAAAACAACTATGATCTATACACATGTTTTAAATAGAGGATTGGGAGTAAAGAGTCCGTTAGACTGAAAGGCGGGTAGCACATAGATATGCAGGCCCTATTTTTAGAACATGCAATTAGAGAGTAAAAATGAAACAAACGGAATATAGATATTCAGGCACGTGCATATCTATATTCCTAAACCAACAATCACGTGCAGTATAAGTAATAGTTATATTTCTTAATTAATTGGTAAGTGAGATGAGTATTGAAGATGCATTTAGAGTTCTCGAATTAACATCAAATAAACCAACAATTGATGAAATAAAAAAAGCTTTTAGGCGATTAGCAAAAAAACACCATCCGGATTTAAGTGGCAGAATAGATACACGTGAATTCATCAAGATAAACGAAGCATATAAAATACTCATTGAACATTTTGGTAAAATAGGTCATTTCACAGCATCAGAACAAAACGATATTAATACTTTCCAATCAAAGGTATTCGTTAGCGAATTTATAGAGCTTATTACCCAACTTCACAACGATTTAATAGTCTTACCAAAAGTGATTGATGGATTTGTTTCGTCTTCAAATGCAACAGAATTTTGTAATTCTTTGGATGATTTATTTTCAATAGAAGTAATTAATTCAATTAAGCACCTTAATAATTATGATAAGAAAAGAGAATTAGTAAATCTTTTATCAACTATTACCGCTGGTCACACTTTGAAATTCAGAAAAAGTTTTTTTAATAAAATTATTCCAATTGCCAATGGTGATACAAATCTTGAGAAAATGATCAAAAGTACAATATACTGGATACCGTCTCAGTTCATTGATTTCTTTACAAATCCTAGTTCTTCCCAAATCAGTGAAGAAGAATCTTATTCATCGAGGAAAGGTTCTGAAGAAAATCAAAAATTTATTTACAGTAGTCAAATTGTCAACGAATTTGTAATTGCATTTAACCAATATTCAATTAATAAAAACAACCAAGAAGATAATTATTACGACAGACCTGATTTTACATATCGAGAAGCATCAAAAATGGTGAAAGGAGAACAAGCGGGCGAGATATTATTCAGAAGAATTAAAAAGAAATTGAAGAAAAAACATATTTCGATTGGTATGGACGAATTAAATAATTTATGTAAAATTCTTGGAGTAATTTCTAATTTAGGACAATATGTAACCGGTATATTTATAAAAGAATTATCAAATGATTTGGGATTTGAAGACGTTTTATTTAAGCTGATTCTTGAATCTGAGCTTACAACAAAAGAATTCTCAATAACATTGGCGTTATTTAGATTTTATTTAGTATCTCGTAGAAAATTTCCTAATCTTATCCCAAATACCATTAAGTATAATGATTACGCAAAAATACTTTATGAGTTATTTATTGTTTATAAAATTAGTCAAGCTAAGTAGGACACATTATAATGAAAGACATCCATAATTATTCACTTTTCAGAATAGGACTTTTATTTCTAATCTTCATTCTCCCAATAGCAGCCATAGTTTCAACGATATTAATTTTGGTTAATGACAAATTAGTTTTTGACCCAAGTAGCAACGGATTCAATAACTTTTTAGACTGCTTCAAATTCCCTATTTCTCTTATGGCTGCTTTCCTTGCTTCGTTGACTATTAATTTTACAATTAAAAGGATTAACCAAACAGATAATCAACTGAATTTATTATCAGACAATAACCAATTCAATAATTATTACAGATTGAATGAAGAATTCAAAAAATATTTTGAAGGACAAGAATTATTTACTTTGTACAAAAATACTTTTCCTAATAATTCCGTTTTTGAAATAAATAATCATCTTCAACGGCTGTTCAAATATTTTTATGGAGATATGCCAAAGCATTTCACAACTAAAATATTACCAAATAGATTGAACGCTATTAATAATTATCTTGCTATAGTAGATGAGAATAATTTCATAAAATCAGATAGTGAGTTAACCACTGTTGATTACAATATTCTATCAAATTTTTGTGATAACAACCTGGATATAATAAAATCACTCATAAAACCATTGTCTGAAAAACTAGTTGCGCCTATTTATTCTAATCGAAGTATCTCTGTACCTCATCTAAAAGAAATTGATAAACATTATCTTTTAATGAACGAACTATTTTTATCAGTCTCATTCTGTGAATCGTTATTAATATTTGATGGAGAAAGAATTAATAATTATTCTACTTTCAAAAAGAATTATATGAACTATTTAGAAAAGTTAGGATTAAAATGATGAGGCGAAATATAACAAGTGCCTCAAGCCGAAAGCGTTATCGCATCTGGCATTTGTGCAGTTTAATAGTTTGTAATTCCGTTTCGGCTTTGTTGTTTAGCGTAGTTTGTAAGTGATAGTTTTTTCTAATTAAAAAGTTATTTAATAAATGTGACATTGTCGTGCTGGGCTTCGGCTTAGGCACAACGCCGTTATGCGTTTAATAAAAAATGATTCAGTCAAAATTAAATAAGATGCGAAAAAGAAAATCATTTGATCCACAAATGCCGAAATATTTCGCCGAAGTAGTCGGACTTAGAGATTCATCAATTGGTGGAACAATAGATGGTTCAATTAGGATGATACAAGGATTTTCTTCATATACTGTTGCTTTCTGCCCATTAGCAAAACATTCGCATCCCAATTTCAATCAAGCATTGTTTTATGGTAATTGTATCTCATATCTTCTTGACAGTCCCGTTATTGTTTTACCACAGAAAAGTGAATTTTATAAAAATAATTTTGACCATCTTCCAATTACAAGACCTTCTCCCAATTTGAAACCAGCTCTTAATTATGTTTATGATTCTTTTAATAGAGAATTATGTGTTGCACTTGAATCAATTTGGTCAATGAGATGTGGGCCACTTGTATCTGTTGAATTTGCATCTGAGGAATATAATTACGAATCCGATTTTCAGTTTACAAAGTTTTATAAATGTGTCTCAAAAGAACTTCAATTATATTCATCTTCTTTGAGGCAATTAGATCCTCTTAGTGAATATCTTGCCTATTATCGCATATTAGAAAGCTCAAATCAAAACAATGCAAAAGAGTGGATCGAAAATTCGCTCAATAAAATCTTCAATTATCCAATTGAACCTGTAAATGTTATTGATGGGTTAACAAGACGAAAAGCAGATTTATATAAACTATATCGCCGAAGGGCGAAAGTGAGATTATCTTTTTTAAAAAAACAATTTAATACCGAAAAATTAATTGCTGAATATTTATACAATGAGAATCGTTGTGGTATTGCTCACGGTAAAAGTAATATTAAGAAAAGTGATTTTAGTGTAGACTACTTCTCAATTGTTAAAGACAACTATATAATAAAATTATTGGCTCGTTTAGCAATCGAAGAAAAAAGAAAAAAATTCATTTAGATAATAACGCATAACAAGTTCTTCAAGGCCGACCGCTTTAAACGTTGCGGCTTTTGTGTGATGATAAAGTTGCAGTATAAAAGTTAGTTGCTCTTTAAATGTAGTTAACAAAATAAATTTGTAAATAATTATTGGCGTTGGTTTTTCAAAGCTGCATTACTGTGTTGGGCGGCGGCCCCGCCATAAAACGGCGGGATCTTCGACTTAAAAACAACGTCGTTAGTTGCTAATGAATTAAAATGGTAAAGAAAAATATTACAATATTATTTTCATGCTTATATATTCTTATTTACGCAAGCAATAATCTTTCAGCACAAGAGCAAATTAAAAATAAACTCAGTGAAGCATATAAAGACAGTTCATGTACATTAATTAAAATATTCTTCGAAGAATGGGAAAATGAAATAAAACCAATATCAATTGAAGAATATAATCTATTATCCGATACTGTTAAAAATGTTTATAAAGTGTTCAATAGTTTTTGCAATTATATTCTAAAAGAATACCCATATAAATTTAAGGATACTCCATACTATTTGGTTCAAAATCAAATCGAATATACGATTTCAAATAAAAAACATTTAAGTAAAAAGGCAAAAGATTCAACGATAACTTTTACAGGAGAGATTAAAAATTTCAGACCTTTTCTAAAATTGTTAAATAAAAAAATCATTTATTTATCACCATCTTATGAAACTGCATTGGACTCATTTATTATAAATGAAAGTGATATAAATCCGAGATCAAAAGATTTTTTTAAAACTCCTTGGCCTGGTTGGCCCCGTGCTCGTTTTTTATCAAAAATGGTCCAAATTAGAGCTAGTCTTATCGCATTCCATTATTATACTCTACCATATATCAGTGTTCAATTTAATAATATGTTAAATGAAGTTATAATCGATTCAAATTTAGGTAACATTTGGATGAGCGATAAATTTATCCTTTCAAAGGGTGTATGGATTTATAAAGAGTCATTAAATTTTCTTGTAGAATAAAAGGCAACTAACCGGCGTCTCCCCGCATAAAAACTGCGTGGCGCGGCGGCAACGCCGTTAGGTATCTTAGAATAGAAATGAGATTCATAATATCATTAACTCTGATTCTTTTGCTAACTGCAAATTTATCTGCCTCTATTAGGCAAGATAGACGCTTCAGTCAATTAATAATTGAGAGTGATTTAATAATTGTTGGAAAGGTTCAAACCTGTGACGGAAGTAAATATTCGGAAAATGCATTT
Source organism: Bacteroidota bacterium (assembly GCA_021812705.1). Lineage (GTDB taxonomy): Bacteria > Bacteroidota > Ignavibacteria > Ignavibacteriales > Melioribacteraceae > Fen-1258. The sequence continues at coordinate 18,737 of JAKAMT010000023.1, forward strand.
ATTCATATAACTGAGCAATTAAAAGGTAGAATTGATTCAACACAATTAAGTCTTCACAATGTCGATGAAGATTTTGCAGATTCTTCTTTCGTTATAGTCTTTGTATTGAAAAATGACATAGGAGTTATGGATTTTAGAAATTATGAATATTATGAGTTTGGATCTCACTTTCAAAAAGTTCAGATGTATAGCGCACGGATTTTAGAGTTACTCGGAATCATTCAGAAACAGAGTGATCAAAAAAAATCTATAACTGAATGGGCAGTAAAATGTTCTGAAGATTCTTTAACGAGATGGGTAGGTATAAAAGAAATTGCGCCAACTTATTATCCAGTATTTTATAATAATTATCCTTCTAGTAATCCCAAATATTCATCAGGTTTTATTGTTGGAGAACCAGCTTATAGAATAAATCTTATACAAAAAGATCGATTACAAAAAATCCTATACAATTTTCATAAGATTGGAACACTTGAATTGAAGTTTATTGATACCTTTCTTGAGGAACGGAGCATTAGACTTCTTTCTTTTTTGAAAGAAAAAATAAAATCCGCCGACTATACATCAAATACCTCTGGTTTTAAGATTATTGAGAAAATATTCTTTATTACACAAGATGATAAAGTAAAATGTATTTTAATTGAATGGCGGAAATTAAAAGATGCCGCTAATAAGATTATCAAAGAGGATGAGTTATTAAAAAAATATGAAAGACTATTATAGAGCAAATGCCTAACACGCAACTCCCCGAAGGGGTCCTTCGGAGGAAGCGATTGCTTTAAATCCCGCGGAGCCGGATCCCGAAAAGCGGGACATTACGGCAATTGTGTAATTGAAAAGTTGTGATGGAAAAGTAAATTGCTTTTTGAAATTATTGAACAAAATAAACTTATATAAATTATTGGTGTTGGCTTTTCAGTGCTGTCCGCCTTTGACGGATTGTTATGGGCAGCATTTTAGTTGCGGTAAATTAGGCCGATGTATATAAGAATAGTAAAAGGTGAATGATGTTTATTGTTTTGGGATTTATTGTAGGAATAATTTTAATAATTATCTTTAAGCCCGGTTACACACCCAGTATTAAAAATGTTACTGTGGCTCAGCAACAAAAAAGTATTGCTGAACTCAAAAAGATTTCGATTGGAAATTCATTACAATGGATTATGATCCGTTCAGAAAATATTGATAATCCAATTTTAGTATTCGTTCATGGTGGACCCGGCACTTCTCAATTAACCCAGATTAGAAATAATACACAGCCAATTGAAAAATATTTTACAATTGTTAATTGGGATCAGCGTGGAACCGGTAAATCTTATTCTGCTATCTTCGATGAAAGCAGAATGCACATCGATCAATTTGTTTCTGATATTAACGAATTGTCAGAATACTTGACCAAACGATTTAATAAAAACAAAATAATTCTTGCTGGCCACTCATGGGGTAGTGTTATCAGTATGCTTGCTGTATCTAAACGACCAGAATTGTATAGTGCGTATATAGGTATTAGTCAGATGTCTAATATGATGGAAAGCGAGAAAATCTCTTACGAGTGGACACTGCAACAAGCTAAATTATCAAACGATATGGACGCGATAAAGAAGTTAGTCGATATGGGAATTCCGCCATATCAAGGGGCGTGGAGGAAGAAATTTATGCTCCAGCGCCGGATACTTGGTAAGTATGGTGGTGAGTATTGCGGAAGTAAGATTGGTGCATTCGGATCTGTTATAAAAAATCTTGTGTTGTCAACTGAATATACTTTTGTAGATCGGATTAACTTTTTTAGAGGAATATTCGATTCAGTGGAGTTGTTATTCCCAGAGTTGATGAAGATTAATTTATTTGAACAGGTGAAAGAGTTGAAAGTGCCAGTATGGTTTATGCTGGGAAGGCATGATTTTGAGGTGCCGTCTATATTATCAGCGCAATATTTTGATTATTTGAAAGCACCAGATAAGAAATTATACTGGTTTGAGAATTCATCTCATTTACCAAATACAGAAGAAAGTGAACTATTCAACCAAATATTAGTTGATAAGATATTACCGACTATTAAACTTTCAGAAGGCAAAAGTCTCGGATAGATTCGCGGCTTAACGAACATCTCAAGCCGAACGCCGGTCATAGCCGGGCAAGCTGTAGTCGGTTGTGGCAGCTGCCTGCCGGCATGCAGGTTCGAATCGGTCGTAGTGAAAGATAATTGGGTTTGGCTTCCCGTAAAAAGCACGGGACAAGTTTCTAAGTAAGTTGTTCTTAAAAGTGTGATTGCAAAACCCCGCAGAAAACACGGGGCAGGCAAAACTGACCCGCCAAAAAAACGGCGGGCAAGAACGAAGTTGATTCCGCCATTAAGATTGGCGGGCAGGCTAAATGCAACGTAGCTATACCGCGGTAAAAGTATGTTGCAATAATTTCACTTTTATCAAATGAATTGTTTCATTTAAAAAGGTGACTTATGGAGAAAAATATTGTTGAAATCAAAAAACAGATTTTAGAAGAACTTGGTTATTTGAGTTATATGGAAAAGAATAAAATAAGAGATGACAATGACCAAGCATTTATTGAAAAAGAACTTAAAGCTATCAAGAAGAGAAAAAAAATAAATATTAGTTCATTAATTTTTATTTCCTTTGCCCTATTCTGCCTATTAATGTCTCTACTCTATGATTCGAAACCGATAATATCTTCACGTAATATTATTGGTGCTTTATCTTTTTCAATAGTCTTTTCATTAAATATATTTTTATCATTATCACAATTAATGGAGAATAATAAAAAAGAAACTTTATATAGAATTTTATCTGTTTTCAATAAAGTAAGTAAACCATAGTGTAAACCGCGTCTCCCCGCATAAAAATTCACCCCGAGCTTGTCGAGGGGTTTACACTGAGCGAGACGAAGTGCTGCGGGGCAGGCCCCGACATAAAATGCGGGACCAAGCAGGCGGAACACTCCCCCCTCTGTCCTACGTACCGTTAGGCAGGCGCCAGGCAGACGGGCCGGTTCGAGACATTTGTTTATGTGGGTTGATATGAAAAAATATTTATTAACCGGATTTGCATTATTTATTTCATCATGCTCACTGATTCAGTTTGGCGGTTATAATCCTCCAACTAGAGATGAAATACTTTCGAATTCAGCATATAAGTGGCAAAAAGATTCTACAGAGAATTTTAATTACTACTACGACGCTATAACAATACCAAAAGAATATGTTGATTCAGCTGAAATATATTTTGAAAAGAGTTATCCGAAATTATTGAAATTTCTTGGGATTAAAAGGTATCCCGGTAAACTAAATCTCTTTATGGTCGAATCCAGGGCCAAAATGGGAAGAATAGTTGGTATGGAAACCAATGGAATCGCTAATGCAAAAGATAATACGGTTTATTCGCTTTTCAATGCAAATGTTAAAACATATGGTATGCACGAATTCTGCCATGTAATTACTTTTAATGAGTGGGGTGGAATATATAAAGAAATATGGCTGAGTGAAGGATTGGCGGTTAATTCTGACAATATTTGGTGGGGTTTTGAGTTACACGCTCTTGCTAATTATTTATTTCATAAAGGAAAATTGATTTCATTGGCGGAATTAGTTGAGAAATTTCACGACTACAATAATTTTATCTCATATCCGGAAAGTGGCAGTATAGTTAAATACTTGAATGATAAATACGGCATAGATCTTATAAAAGAATTGTGGGAAAATGGCAGCGCTGTATTTGAAAAAAAATTACACAAGACAATAAAATCGATAGAAGAGGAATGGTTGCAAGAGATAAACAAATATGATTATGCAACTATAAATTATTTCGAGAAAGTATTTTCCTTGTATGGTGAAAAATTATGAAAGACCACTTAAAACGCAACGCTCCGAAGGGATCCTTCGGACAAAGCGATCGTCTCGCCAAAAAAATTACACTTTGCGAGACAAAGTGAGGCAGGTTCTTCGAATTAAATACAACGATGTTATACTTCATGCCATTTAAACGATATTGAATATTTCGACAGATATGAATACATTAGAACGCAAAGAAACGATAAATATTCATTGAGGTTATTTTATGTCCAAAACAATTACCCTTCGATTAAGCGAAGAAAATTATAAAGTCTTTAGAAAGTTGGCAGAAAGGGATAACAGACCCATTTCCAATTTTATTGAAACAGCCGTCAAAAGATTCATTGAGCACAATGTATACGTAGATGAATTCGAGATGGAAGAAATACGCAGTAATACGGATCTGAATAAAAGTCTGAAGCGCGGATTGGCCGACATGAAATCAAAAAAGGGGCGGTTTGTTGAATAATTATAAGATCTTTGAAACCGACGAATTTCTCAAGAAGATTAAAAAAATCACAAATCGGGATCAAATCTTCATTGAAAGGAAACTTCTTCAGCACATTTATCCTCAGTTAAAAGAAGAACCCCACTATGGCAACAATATCAAAAAATTGATCGACTATAAACCTGAAACGTGGCGTTATAGAATCGGAAAATATAGATTGTTTTATGTAATCGATGAGAATGACAAAACCGTTTATATTCTATCAATAGATTTGAGAAAAGACATTTACTAAAGTTTTATTAAAACTAATATTAGATATTAAGAGCAATCCTACACCCCGCATAATAGTCTACTCTGAGCTGGACGAAATGCGGCGGAATGGGAGACATGCCTGAGATGTATTTCCCGCCAAAATATTTATACAGGTCGAAGCGCATTGAGTTGAAAATACCCAAGCCGCATGCTGAAATAGTTTTGCAATAACAAAAAAGCCGGAACTGAAAAACAATTCCGGCTTCTTAAAAAACAAAATTAATTTACATCTGCATATTGTGATAAACCGACTGCACGTCGTCGTCATCTTCCAATGCTTCGATTAATTCATTCATCTCTTTTTTCTGTTCGTCATTAAGCTCTTTGTAATTGCTCGGGAGAAATTGAAATTCAGTAGCTTTGATTTCAATATTTTTTTCTTCGAGCGCTTTCTGCATTGAACCGTATTCCTGGAACGGAACATAGATGTAAATGAATTCATCGTCGTAAGAAAAATCATCCAGCCCGGCATCAATAAGTTCAAGCTCAAGATTCTCCAGATCCATAGAGCCGGTCTTGACTGCCTTGAAGAGACCCTTTCTTTCAAACATAAAAGAGATGGATCCGGATGTTCCGAGGGAGCCTTCATGCTTTCTAAACAGATGGCGAACATTGGCAACCGTCCTGGTTGGATTATCGGTTGCGCACTCAACAATTACTCCTATGCCGTGAGGTCCGTAACCCTCGTAAAAAATTTCCTGGTAACCCGATGTATCTTTTGAGGAGGCTCTTTTAATTGCGGCTTCCACTTTATCTTTGGGCATGTTAACGCTTTTCGCGTTCTGGACGGCTATTCTAAGTTTGGAATTGGATTTCGGATCCGGACCGCCGGCTTTAACGGCAATCTCGATCTCTTTTCTTACACGGTTGAATGCTTTGGACATGCGGGCATATCTTGCAAACATCACATGTTTTCTGGTTTCAAAAATTCTTCCCATTACGACCACTCATTTTTTAATTAAACGGAAATTTTTAACGGTCAAATTTACGAATTCATTCTCAAATACTAAGCCTCAAATTATAATTAAGACCGGGTGGATACTCTTTGAATTAAAAATATTTTAAAAAATCTGCGGAAATTCAGTTTCTGGGTTGACAAATTTAATTTAACTTTTTACTTTTGCCCCAACATGAAAAAGGCACTCAACATAGCAAATAAGAATTGGTGGTGGTGGAGAATAATTTCTCTGCTGTCCTAATGCTATAAATAGATTTTAATTATGAGCCGTGGATGGTAGAACCGTTCACGGCTTTTTAATTTTAAGCCGTGAACCCCATCAGCGGCTTTTTTTATATTTAAACGGAGGTTCACATGTCCAGCAACAAAATTGTTTTTCTTGAGCAGTCTAAAATGCCCACACATTACTACAACATATTGGCAGATCTGCCGGCGCCTATGGATCCGCCGCTTCATCCGGGAACAAAGGAACCCGCGGGCCCCCAGGATCTAGGGGCAATCTTTCCGATGGAATTAATCAAGCAGGAAGTTAGCACCGAAAGATTTATCGAGATACCGGATGAGGTGAGAGACCTTTACAGAATAAGCCGGCCAACGCCTTTAATAAGAGCGGCCATGCTTGAGCAGGTTCTAGACACACCGGCAAAAATTTATTTTAAGTATGAGGGGGCCAATCCGACCGGTAGCCACAAAACGAATACAAGCTATGCGCAGGCGTACTATAATAAAAAAGCAGGCATCAAAAAATTAGTTACTGAAACAGGAGCGGGTCAGTGGGGAAGCGCTCTCTCTATGGCCTGCAAACATTTCGGTCTTGAATGCGAGGTGTTCATGGTAAAAGTAAGCTACGAGCAGAAACCGTACCGCCGCACATTTATGAAATTATTCGGCGCGGATGTGCATGCAAGTCCGTCTAATCTAACCAATGCCGGAAGAAATGTTCTGCAGGCTAGCCCAGATTCTCCGGGCTCATTGGGGATCGCGATCAGCGAAGCGATTGAAGTCGCGGTGCAGAGAGAAGATACGAATTACAGTCTGGGAAGCGTTTTGAATCATGTGATGCTTCATCAGACGGTGATAGGAGAGGAGACCCGGCTTCAGATGGAGATGATTGATGAGTATCCTGATATTGTAATAGGATGCGCCGGCGGCGGAAGCAATTTTGCGGGACTCACATTCCCGTTCCTTCGCGACAAACTTTCAGGGGCAAAAAAGAATTTGGATGTGATTGCGGTTGAACCGGCATCCTGCCCATCGCTAACCAAGGGAAAATATGAATACGATTTTGGAGATGAAGCCGGCATGACGCCGCTGCTCAAAATGTACACGCTTGGGCACAATTTCATTCCCCCTAAAATTCACGCCGGCGGATTGAGATACCACGGCATGGCTCCGACAATTTCACTTCTTTATAATCAGGGCGTTATTAGAGCCGTCGCGTATGATCAGATTGAAGTGTTTGAAGCGGCGCAGTTATTTGCTCAAACGGAGGGAATTGTTCCCGCACCGGAAAGTTCTCATGCTATAAAAGAAGCCATTGTTCAGGCTCTCAAATGCAAAGAAACAGGCGAAGCAAAGACCATCCTGTTTAATCTTTCCGGGCACGGATTTCTCGATTTAGGATCATATGAGATGTTTTTGGAGAATCAGCTCCTGAATGAAGCGTAATTAATATTCCTCCTCGCGCTACAAAAAAATCCGGCTTCTCATTTTTTAATGGGGGGGAGAGCCGGATTTTCTTATTAACCCGATTGATTAACCTTTCCGGCTTGTTTAATTTTTAACCTCAATAATTAGAGCATTTGGAGAATATTCATGGATTCGAATCAAATAGATCAGTTCTTGAAAAAAATTGAACTCTTCTGCGATCTTACAGAAGCGGAAAGAAAATATCTTTCAAAATATTTTGACCTGAAAAAAGTAAGCGCTGGCGAAATTCTTTATGTGGAAAATAATCCAAGAGAAAATCTGTACCTAATTTATGACGGGGAAGTTGAGTTGTTTAAAAAAACTCCTTTCGGCGAAGAGAAACGCCTCTCTATATTTTCCAATTCCGATTTTTTTGGTGAAGGGGCATTCATAGACGATACTCCCCACTCAACCAGTGCAAGAAGCACTATGGAGACTGTTCTTCTTTCACTTTCAAAAAATAGTTTTGTGGAGCTGGAAAGAAAGGAACCGCAGATACCAATCAAAATATTTTCCCGCATGGCAAAAGTATTATTCCGAAGAATGCAGTTCGCAAATACCAGAGTGATAGATCACGGCGCTCAGTATCAGAGCGGAAGAACCAGAAAAGAGCATGACCTTCTGGGAGACAGAAATGTTCCGCATGAAATGTATTACGGCGTGCAGACATTGAGAGGATTGGAAAATTTTAATATAAGCGGGGTTTCTCTTTCATTTTATCCTGTGCTGATTGAGGCGCTTGCCATGGTAAAAATGGCCGCGGCAAAAGCCAATTTTGAACTTGGATTACTGGATAAATCCGTGACAGATGCGATTGTACAAGCCTGTCAGGAAATAATAAGCGGAAAATATCACGGGCATTTTGTAATCGATATGATTCAGGGCGGGGCGGGCACTTCCACAAATATGAACGCCAATGAAGTGATTGCAAACAGAGCGCTGGAAATTTTGGGACACGAAAAAGGCGAGTACAATTACTGCCATCCCAATAATCATGTAAATCTCTCTCAATCCACCAACGATGCTTATCCCACTTCCGTTAAGATTGCGTTAATCAACAGCAACAAAAAATTGATTGAAGTTCTCAAATCACTTATCGAATCGTTCGGCAATAAGGGGAAGGAATTTTCCGGCGTTATAAAAATGGGAAGAACCCAGCTTCAGGATGCCGTTCCGATGACTCTTGGACAGTCTTTCGAAGCTTATGCTGTAACGCTCGGTGAAGAGATACAAAGATTGGAGCAGAATGCAAAACTGTTCCTTGAAGTAAACATGGGCGCAACTGCAATAGGAACAGGAATAAATGCGGATCCCCGTTACAGCGCAGAATGCATTAAGCAGCTTCGGGAAGCTACCGGGCTCGAGATAGAGCTT
>JAKAMT010000159.1 GCA_021812705.1 Bacteroidota bacterium
GGTTTTATATATGTCTGTGCTCGATGATTTTTTTAATCCCGGAATGCTGACGGGCAGATTCGAAAAACTTTTAATGAGCGAGGAAAGGCCTCCCATCTGGTCCTGTTCGGATGGCACAATCAGGGAAGTCGCGTCGTACTGAGGTTTGATTAATAAGAATATGGACAAAAACGTAATCCCGACAACGGTTACAGCAAGTGCAAGAAGAAATTTTTTGTACTGAATAAAGATGATTAGGTAATCATAAAAACCAAATTTTTTTGTATCGCTCATCGCCTGATTCCTGAAAAAATTATTTGCCAAATTGAACTAACAATAAAATGATAGTAGCAACACTGCCCACAATGCCGGCTACGCTTCCGATTCTTGAAAGGTAGAAATTAAAATTTCTCGGTATTATTTTAGGCACATATATGTAATCGCCCGGTTCGATTTTCAAATTTTCTTTATTCTCCGTAACCCAGGCCTTCCCTTTTCCCTTAATAACAACAACCTCGTCGTCTCCGTCGCGCGCCATTTCGGTTTTACCGCCGGCTTTCTCCAAATAGTATCTGAAGTTCTTCCCCACAGCATGTTTTACATATCCATATTTTGAAACCTGACCGAACACGTAAACATAATTGAATGGCTGCGGAACAATTATTAGATCGCCGTCGTTTACCGCAAAATTGCTTTCATCCGAGTTCGGGTCGGACAATTTTGTAAAATCAACCAGACTCTCGCCTCTCAAAACCCTGAGCTGATTGTCTATGCTGAAAAACAAAGTGTCTTCAAGCTGAAGATTGTCTGTTCTTAGCATTGTAAGCGCATCCTGCATCTGCCGCATTTTCAATTGCGTTTCCGGAAGTAGAAATTTATCAGGGCTGTTAAGGTATTCCTCGGTCAGCTGGTATTTTCTCAGCATTTCGGAGGAATTATAATTCCGTATCACTTCTGCTCTCGAAAGATCCGCAGAGTTTGTAAACCCTCCCGCTTTCTGAACAACTTCACTCAGCGGATTGCCGCTCTGTTTGAGGTAAACATAACCGGGATTTTTAACTTCACCCAGTACAAGCGCTTTGAATATTTTTTTCTGATTCGGATCCGCAAGAATTTTTATTCTGTCCCCTCTTTTAAGCGGGAAATTTCCGTTCACATCTGTTTTTATAATCTCTTCCTTATCGCCGGAATTATTGAGCCGCGAGATCTCAGCAAATTTAATATTGTCGTATGCGGCATTTAATCCGCCGGCGAACAATAAAGCATCGGCCAGGTTGTCGCCATCGACGAACTGGAATTTAGTTTCCTTATTGACCGCGCCTATTATTTCAACAAAACCGGTATTAACATCATACGCAGGAAAGATAATCACGTCATCATTTTTCAGGAAAGGATTATACTTGAAGTCGCCGGTCAATCTGAATTTTTCCAGATCGAGTTTGATCGTCTCTCCGGAGAATCTTTTAAGAAGAATATTTCTTTTAGCATAGGTATCAAGTTCGCTTTTTGTCTTAGCCATCAGCTTTTCATCTTTTGCGGAAGAGAGAAGGCGGGAGCTTGCTTCGGAGAAAATTCTTGTAATGAACTGATCTGCCCGTTCGGTCATGGAAGCAGGATAAGTTCCGTTGACAATAAAAGTTCCGCCTATTGTAACGCTTATCAAGCTGGCGCGCGCCAAATCGGTTTTCATTGAGGCATTATTCTGTTCCTGAGCCTGTGCATTTAAAAATGAAAACAGTAGAATGAATAAAAATATTTTTTTCATATGCGTTCGATAAAATTATAGTTATAAAAAATTAAAGGTGAAACGGAAAAATCTAAGAAAGGTAAAAAGAGGCAGTAGAATAGTACTCCGTTTTGATTTTTGAACGACACAAATCTAACGATTTTTGTATTGAAGTTCATAATATTTTTGATACTCGCCGGAAATTATTCTCTGCCACCATTGCCGGTTTTCCAGGTACCAGTCTATTGTATTGTCCAGGGCTTCCTCAAAATTAAATGACGGTTTCCACCCCAATTCTTCCTGAATTTTCGACGAATCTATGGCATACCGGCGGTCGTGACCGGGGCGGTCTTTTACGTATTCAATAAGCTCCTCCCCTTTATTAAGCTTATTTAGGATCAGTTTAACAATATTAATGTTTTTCATCTCCCGGCTGGCACCTATATTATAGACTTCTCCCGGTTTCCCCTTTTCAAAAACGAGCTCCGCCGCCTTATTATGATCGATCACATAAATCCAGTCCCGCACATTCAGCCCGTCACCGTATACCGGCAGCTTTTTATTATTAAGGGCGTTGATGATCATAAGAGGAATTAATTTCTCCGGGAATTGGAGCGGACCGTAATTATTTGAACACCGCGTTATGACTGCAGGCAATCCGTAAGTATGGTAAAACGCGAGGACTGCCGTATCTGCAGAAGCTTTGCTCGAAGAGTAGGGACTGTTGGGAGAGAGGGGAGTTTTTTCTGTGAATAATCCGGTCTCGCCTAGACTGCCGTAAACTTCATCGGTCGATATCTGCAAAAACTTCTCAATATTATAACGCCGTGCCGCTTCAAGCAGAACAGCCGTTCCAGTGACATTGGTTTTATAAAAAATTTCGGAGCCGAGAATGCTTCTGTCAACATGCGATTCAGCGGCAAAATTAATTACATATTTAATAGAATGTTTGCGGAAGAGATAATCTACTAATTCAGCATTAGTTATATCCCCTTTAACGAAAGTGTAATTTTTATTTCCTTCGACCGGTTTTAAATTTTCCAGATTGCCGGCGTAAGTAAGCTTATCGAGATTAATGATATTAAGATCATCTCTTTTCGATAAGATGTGATTAATAAAATTACTTCCTATAAATCCGGCGCCGCCGGTGACTAAGATGTTCATGGAGAAATGATAAATTATAAATTATAAATGATAAATGATAAAGTTAATTATTTCTCTTGACTGATTTTGAACTAATAGATCCTAAAATCTTCATCAGTTCAGAAGATTCTTTAAATAAATAATCAATTTCTTCATCTATGGTGTTTATTTCTTTAATTATCCTCAGCCAATAATTTGTTTCGCGCATCTCCTTCAAAGAAATATTTATTTTGTTGAAAAAATCCGGTTTTGAAATTGCCGCTTGAGCTTCTTCATAATTTGCACCGCTTGACGTAGAAGATTTAATAAGTTGATGAGAAATTATTTGATACTCCTTAGTATTGGGCAACTTTCTATAATACTTAATCACTCTTACGGCAAAATCAAATAATCTCTTACCTAGTCCCTCATCCATTTTCAGATCTATAATTTATACTTTCTAATTTATCATTTATAATTCTTTCTATCTCATTTCAGAAAGCAAATAATCCGAAATAAATTCCGGTCTGAATAAAAAATGAATTACTTGAAAGCTCTGATGGCGTTCCATTTAAATTATTTTCGTTATTTATTTTCCAGTCGTTCCCGAACGAGGCCACATAACCGCCGCCTATTCTTAACGCAATAAATCTGCTTATCGGCACATCAACATTCAAAGTAGGCGTTACGGAATAGAAGGAATTGTAAATTTTATCGCTGACGTTGTTAATTGCTCCGCCCGCGTTAACTTTTTTCCAGGTGTCGTTCCAACTGAACGAACCCGAATTTTGGTAAATCTCAACGCTTGTTGTTCCCATTCCGAGAACCGCGCCGAGAGACACGGCCACATTTTTCACAAATGGAAGAGTATATTCAATTGTCAAGCCGCCGAAGCTGCAGTTATATTTAACTTCTTTGTTCAACCCGGCAACTACGCCGCTCGTCTTCTGAGAGCCAGTAACTCCCATTCCGCCTATCCGAAGGTTGTCTATCATCATTATATATGCATATCCGCCTCCGCCAATCAGAAGCATTCCTGATGTGGAGAGCTGGCTAATATTCATAGATTTAATCTGTGCATTTACGGGATCTAAATTAGGAAACGCGAAGGTGGGCGTTAATCCTGCGGCTGCACCGAAGCGGGAAACCCAGCCCACATCCTCCCCTTCCTGAGCTACAATATTTTGAGAAGCTAATGAGAGGATGAGAACGATCAAGATTTTTTTCATTTTAATTTTATCTGTTTTGTTAAATAAAATTAGCAATTCCGCGGACAAAAGAAAAATGTTAATAAAAACAAATTCCGTTTCACGACCTTAAAATATGAAGAGGAATCTGATGATGAGACAATATGAAAGAAGATATTGTTGTTAATCTGGATAGGGCTTAAAAAATTAAGGACGGAACAAATCGAATCCTATGGATTAATTATTTATTGCGCGTTAGTTCTTGCATTAAATTTTTCAGTAACTTTTTTAATACGGGCAGATCTTTCTTAGCAGTCTGACAGACCACTTTTGCATTTACACCAAAATAATCATGTACAAGTTTATCCCTCATCCCGCTTATTTCACGCCATGGTATTTCCGGATGAGTCTCTTTAATCTGTTTGGGCACTTTTTTACTTGCTTCACCAATAATTTCAATCGCTCTTATTAAAGCATATTTCGTTTTAAAATCTTCTTTAAATTTATCGAAGTTAAATCCTTTAATAAATGAGATACCTTTCGTAATAGAATCGAGCATATCCTTAATGTAAACGATATAATCCCGGTTGTGATTCATACTAAAATAGAATGTTTAAGTATAGAGTGCCTTAGTCGAGGCTTTATATCATCCCGTATTACAAGATCTACTTTAACGCCAATGCGGTCTGAGAGAAAGTTTTCGAGCTCAATAAATTTCAATAAACTTGGTGTTTCTTTAAATGTAACTAATAGATCAAGATCGCTATTTGATTTTTGTTTATTCTTAGTATAAGAGCCAAACAACTCCAAAGTTTCGACTTTATACTGTGCTTGCAGAAGCGGATTCAGCTCCCGCAGCAAGTCCAATATTTTTGATAATTCAATTTTCATATTATAAAAATGTGACAATTAGCTTAATTATTCAAATAAATTTAAGAACAGAATAATTTATCCACAAAAAAACGAATTTTGAACAGGAATTATCATTAAGCTGCTTTTTACTATCTAATTATTAAAATAAATTGTTGTACTACCCGGGTAAATAATGCTGTAAATAAGTCCAACAAATCCACCAACTAATACTCCTACAGAAATAGGAATAATTTTCCAATGTCCAGATTCACCAGTTGAAGGCTTTGATAATACATTTCCAGCTAATCCACCGGCCAACGAACCAAATATTATTCCTTCAAAAGTTGAAGCCCCTGTTCCTTTAAATTCAATCTGTGCAATATCGTTTGTATTAATTATCTCGATGGAATTAAGCTCAAGATTAATAAACCTGGTAGCGTCGCTAGTCATTACAAGATTTTTACCTTTGAAACTCCTGTTGTTTGAAGCAACAATTGATAACTAATCCTTGTCTTCACAAATTTTATTTACTCTTTCATAATATTTTTGATTCTCCTCAAATTCTTCTTTAATAATCTTATAAGAACAACTATTTATTAATAGTGAAGTTATTATTAGCACAATTATTTTTTTCATGTGCACCTCAAATTTATTTTTTGTCTTGTTTAATAACTACGCTATGTAAACCCAACAAAATATTTAGATAGTAATAGTTCACGAATTGTCAGACAGATGAGAAAATCAGGAAAGTAGAAGAAAGTATCAATACCTCGACAAGCTTGCGATGTAAAAAGTATTTCGAAAAGCTCGGTAAAAGAAAACCAGATATTCAAAAAATGGAAGGGAAGAAATGTCATGTATCCCCCCTAAATTCTAGATATTCATTTCAATTATAACTTATCGATTATAGAGTTTCGTGTCAAGATAAATTATATGGTATAACTGCTTCAGTGAAATAAAATTAAATCAGCCCCAAAATTATATCGATATTATATATTGAATTGAGATAAGCGGCGAGAAAAATAGACCGCACTGGTTTTCAGTTCTATGTTTACCAC
>JAKAMT010000160.1 GCA_021812705.1 Bacteroidota bacterium
CGGCTTCCACACTTCCGCTCCGGACTATGCAAAGGTTTACGGCACACCTTATGAATGGTATAAAAAATACAATGTTATAAAGTACGGCTATCACGGTTCATCGCACCGTTTCGTTACAAATGAAACCATAAAGATTTTGCAGATGCCGCATGATAATCATAAAATAATCACATGCCATCTGGGCGGATCATCTTCGTTGTGCGCATTCAAAAACGGAACAGCTTTCGACACCTCAATGGGATTCACGCCCCAGTCGGGATTAATCCAGGGAACACGCATCGGCGATATGGATCCTTTTGTTCTTCCATTCATAATGAAGAAAAAAAATATTTCTCTAAACGAAGCATTAGCCGAATGCACAAAGAACGGAGGGCTGGCAGGGCTTTCGGGTATTTCAGCCGACATGCGTGAGATTAAAGAAGCAATAAGGAACGGAAACGAGCGGGCTCTTCTTGCAAGGAATAAATTTATTTACGATATCAAACGCTACATAGGGGAATTCATAATTCTTATGGAAGGCGTTGACGCGATAACCTTTACGGGGGGAATAGGCCAGCGCGATTCTGAACTCCGTTTGGAGATACTGAATTCACTTTCTTTTCTTGGAATGATAACCGATTATCAAAATAATCTGCTGAACGAAAAAATTATTTCGGATGCCGATTCAAAAATAAAAGCATTGGTCCTGGAGACAAACGAAGAAATTATTGTTGCCCGGGAAACCCAAAAAGTTATTGAAAACCTCTCTTGACAGTTAAGGATTAAATATGAAAAACGAAAATTTTAAAATGAATCTCCCGCAAAACCGTCTCCGCGGAAGCATGCCCAAGGTTGGAATCCGTCCTGTGATTGACGGAAGAAGAAAAGGTGTGCGCGAATCGCTTGAAAATCAAACGATGAAGATGGCAAAAAATGCCGCAAAATTAATTTCTCAATCGCTCACTCACTCGAACGGACTTCCGGTAGAATGCGTAATTGCGGATACATGCATAGGCGGTGTTGCCGAAGCGGCAGAGTGCCGCGAAAAATTTAACCGTGAAGGAGTAGGAGTTTCATTAACGGTAACTCCATGCTGGTGCTACGGGACAGAGGTGATGGACACAGATCCGATTCTTCCTAAAGCTGTATGGGGATTCAACGGAACGGAAAGACCCGGTGCAGTTTATTTGGCGGCCGCTCTGGCGGGGTATTCACAGATGGGATTGCCCGCGTTCAGCATATACGGTCATGATGTGCAGGATATGAATGATGATTCGGTTCCCGGTGATGTGAAGGAAAAAATTCTTCGATTCGTTAAAGCAGGTCTCGCCGCCGCAGAGATGAAAAACAAATCGTATCTCTCAATCGGATCCGTATCGATGGGAATAGCGGGCTCTGTTGTAGATCCCCATTTCTTCAGCGATTATTTGGGAATGAGAAATGAATTCGTCGATATGACCGAGCTTGTGAGAAGGATGGATGAAAAGATTTATGATCAGACGGAATTTGAGACGGCTCTGGCGTGGACAAAAAAATTCTGCAAGGAAGGAGAGGATAAAAATAAAATTAAATCAACACGCGAAAGAAAAGAGAAGGAATGGGAAACTGTTGTTAAGATGACGATGATTGTGCGCGACCTGATGATAGGCAATGAGAGATTGAACGAACTCGGATTCGGCGAGGAAGCCAGCGGTCATAACGCAATACTTTCCGGATTCCAGGGACAGCGCCACTGGACAGATCATTTTCCGAACGGAGATTTTCTTGAATCGATTTTAAATTCATCGTTTGACTGGAACGGAATTCGTTCTCCTTTCGTGGTGGCGACCGAAAACGATTCTCTTAACGGTGTTGCAATGCTGTTCGGATATCTTCTCACAAACACTTCGCAAATTTTTTCCGATGTAAGAACTTACTGGAGTCCGGCTGCGGTTAAGCGCGTTACCGGAAAAACTTTAAGCGGCAAAGCGCAGCATGGAATTATTCATCTCATAAATTCGGGCTCCACAACTTTAGACGGAACCGGAAAACAAAGAATAAAAAACAAACCCGCCATGAAACCTTTTTGGGAAATCACTCCTGCAGAGGCGGAAGCATGTTTGGCGGCAACAAAGTGGTGCCCCGCAGACCTTGAATATTTCAGAGGAGGCGGATACTCTTCTCAATTTTTAACTGAAGGCGGCATGCCTCTCACAATGAGCAGAATTAATCTTGTAAAAGGATTGGGACCCGTTCTCCAGATAGCAGAAGGTTACAGCGTTGATCTTCCGAAAGATGTTGATCAGACTCTGCAGAGAAGAACAGACAGAACCTGGCCTACAACTTGGTTCGCCCCTATTCTTACCGGCAAGGGAGCGTTTAAAGATGTTTATTCCGTAATGGCCAACTGGGGCGCAAATCACGGAGCTATAAGTTACGGACATATCGGTGATAAACTGATTACACTTGCCTCCATGCTTCGCATTCCGGTTAATATGCACAATGTTGCAGAAGAAAATATTTACAGACCGAGCGCATGGAATGCTTTCGGAACTGAAAATCTTGAGGGAGCTGATTTTAGAGCATGCGGCAATTTCGGCCCGCTCTACCATAAATAAATTTTTGATGCTTTTTCATTTTTAAATATAAACTAAATGAAAGTATCTCTCTTTATACCGTGCCTCACAGAACATTTTTTTCCATCGAGCGGAATTTCGATGGTAAAAATATTCCGGCATCTGGGCATTGATGCCGAATATATTGAGGATCAGACCTGCTGCGGACAGCCGGCATTTAATTCCGGCTACCGGCATGAGGCGGTTCCGCTTGCGGAAAAATTCATCAGGCTTTTTAGAGAAAAAGAATACATCATAGCTCCGTCCGGCTCGTGCGTTTCATTTGTAAAGAACAATTATAAAGAGCTGAATATTAGCGATGAGTTAAAACCGGCGTTAAAAAATATATCGGACAGAATTTTCGAATTCACGGAATTTTTAGTCGATGTGATGAAGATTGAAAATCTTGGAGGTGAATTCAATCATACGGTAACTTATCACGATTCGTGTCACCTTCTTCGCGAATTAAATATTCACGATCAGCCCCGCAAACTTATCCGCGCTATCAAAAATATAAATTTTATAGAGATGAACAGCGCCGACACCTGCTGCGGATTCGGCGGAACATTTTCATACAAATTTGAAAATGTTTCGGTCGCGATGACAGAACAGAAATGCAAAAATATAGAAGCGAGCGGCGCGGAATATTGTGTCGGTGCGGATTCAAGCTGCCTTATGAACATCGAAGGCTTTTTGCGAAAGCATAAAATGAATGCAAAAACCATTCACATTGCGGATCTTCTGGCGGAGAGTTTGAAATTATGAAAAGCCCCGCTCCGTCAAAGACAAAAAAACTTATTAAGGAAGCGCTCGGCAACGGCGCTCTCCGAAGTGCGGTTTTTAAAGCCACCGAATCTTCTGCTCTTTCGCGCCAAAAAATTATCGATCAGATTCCATATTGGGAAGACCTGCGGGATAAAGCCCATCTTATCAAAAAAGATGTAATAGAAAATCTTTCCAAATACCTTACTCAATTTGAAAGGAATTGCGAGCTGAACGGAATTGCCGTTCACTGGGCATCGGATTCTGCCGAAGCTCAAAAAATAATTTTAGATATTGCCAAGCAGAATAATGTGACAAAAGTGGTTAAATCCAAATCGCTTACAACCGAAGAAATTCACCTTAATGATTTTCTTAAAGCGAATGACATAGAATCACTCGAGACGGATCTCGGAGAGTATATTGTTCAGTTGAATGACCAGATTCCTTCACATCTTATTATTCCCGCGATGCACCTGAGCCGCAAAGATATAGGGGAACTGTTCGCAAAAAAACTCGGAGTCGAATACACAGAAGATCCGGCTCAGCTCCTGCTGACCGCCAGAAAAATTTTACGCGAAAAATTTCTTGCGGCGGAGATGGGAATAACCGGAGTTAATTTTGCATTTGCCGCGAACGGATCTTTTTGCGTTGTTGAGAATGAGGCAAACGCGCATAACACATTGAGTCTTCCTCCGATTCATATTGCTGTAATGGGATTGGAAAAAATTATTCCGGATGTGTCGATGCTTCCATACTTTTTAAAACTTTTACCTGCAAACGCGACCGGACAAAAATCCTCCACCTATGTAAATTTTATAGGCGGACCAACCGGAAGCGCTTACGGCGAAGGTCCGGAACAGATTCACATTATTCTGCTGGATAACGGGCGCACAAAAATTTTAAAGGATCCGGTTCTTAGAGAATCGTTATACTGCATCAGATGCGGCGCTTGTCTGAATGCATGTCCTGTTTATCAGCAGATAGGCGGACACGCATACGGGTGGGTTTACATGGGCCCCATCGGATCCGTTCTCATTCCGCAATTTTTGGGTGAAAAAGAGGGACGACTTTCGCCCTTCCTTTCGAGTCTTTGCGGCGCCTGCACAACCGTTTGTCCTACAAAAATAAATTTACCTCACCATCTTTTAACGCTGCGCAGCAGGATAGTCGATTCCGGTAATTCAAAATTCATTGAACGGAATGCAATAAAAATCTGGTCGAAGCTCGGATCAAATGCTAAAGTATACAGATTGATGAGCCGTATCGCTTCATTCTTTCAGTCGAAATTATTTTTTAACAGTCCGTTGAGAGTGCCGGGCTACAACAAAGAGAGGCAGTTCCCTTTAATCCACAGCGAAGGATTTCGCGCCCGGTTTTTAAAAATGAACGGAGATAAGAAGAATGGATAGCCGGAACAGTATATTAAAGAGAATTCAGGAGGCCGGCTGTTATTCAGCGGATACATCCGAACACTCCTCAACCATAGATCTTAAGATTTCTGAAAGCATTAAATCTATAACGCCCGAAAGCAAAAAAGATTTATGGGATCAATTCAAAAAAGAGATTGAATTGGTTGCCGGCGCATTTTATAAAACAGAAAACATCAATGCTTCGGCCGAAATTATAATTAAATTTTTAACCGATTCAAAAATCAGCAGAGTTGGCATTAGCAACGAAGAGATTTGTTTAAAGACTGCATTAAAAATAAAAGAGATAGAAAGCGGTCTGAAAATCATTTCTCCTTCGCAGTTTGATCACGCAGAGCGGAAAAAAGAATATGCCGTTACAGAAGCGGCTGTAGTGAATCCATCATTTGCCGTTGCAGATACGGGCACGCTAGTATTCACACTTAAAGGGGCGGGAACTTCGTATCCCCATTTTCTATGCGACAATATTTTTGCGCTCATTGACGAAAGCCGCATCGTTCCTAATCAATTTGAACTTTTTAGG
The DNA here is from genome assembly GCA_021812705.1 of Bacteroidota bacterium. Taxonomy (GTDB): domain Bacteria; phylum Bacteroidota; class Ignavibacteria; order Ignavibacteriales; family Melioribacteraceae; genus Fen-1258. The sequence continues at coordinate 5,286 of JAKAMT010000160.1, forward strand.
AGATTGAGGAGAGAAGAGATGAAAGAGATGTTTTTTGTCACAGGGCCGAGCCGCACTGCCGATATAGAAAAAGTTCTTGTTCTGGGGGCGCACGGCCCAAGAAATCTTACCGTGCTGATGTCTGAAAATATTGCTCAATAATTATAAAGCGCATGAGTATCTCAAAATTTTTAGCGGTAGACCTTGGAGCAGAGAGCGGACGGGCTATAGTCGGCGTTCTGGAGAATGGAAAAATTTGGCTGCACGAAGTTCACCGTTTTCAGAACGAACAAATCAAAAGGGGCGGGCATCTTCACTGGGATGCGAAGTATCTTTTCAATGAGATCAAAAGAGGAATTTCGCTGGCTGTAAAAAACGGACACTCCTCTATCGAATCGATCGGCATTGATACATGGGGCGTCGATTACGGATTGATCGGTCACGAAGGAAATCTGCTGGGAGATCCATACTGTTACAGAGACGGCAGAACAGACGGGATGATGGAAAAACTTTTCAGCGTTATGCCGCCGGACGAATTGTATTCCAGGACCGGAATTCAATTCATGCAGATTAACACGCTCATTCAGCTTTATAGTGAAATATCGTCAAATAAAAATTTTTACCGC
>JAKAMT010000161.1 GCA_021812705.1 Bacteroidota bacterium
TTTTTTTATTTGTCAGAAGTTCCACTGTGTATTTTGCCATTCTGTCAATGTCGCCTATCTCTGCAATGTATCCTGTTTCATTATGAATAACCAATTCCGGCAGCCCTCCTACCGACGAACTTACAACAGGAACACTGCACGCCATTGCTTCCAACGCAGACAGACCGAAACTTTCCGACTGTGAAGGCATAAGAAAAACATCGGCCGCGCTTAATATCTTACCAAGCCCGTCCTGCTTGCCTAAAAATATCACATCCTTCTGCAGATCAAGTTCTCTTGCCAGCCGTTCGCAATCGGATCTGTCGGGTCCGTCCCCGATCAATAATAATTTTGTAGGAATCTCTTTGTTCACCTTTTCCAGAATCCGTATCGTATCAGATACTCTTTTCACCTGGCGGAAGTTTGAAGTGTGAACCAAAACTTTTTCTCCGTTGGGTGCAATATGCTTACGGAAAATTTCGCTGTCTTCTTTCTTATACTTGTCTATATCTATGAAATTGTAGATTACTTCGATATCCTTACTGATATTATAATTAGTAAGCGTCTTCTCTTTCAAAAATCTTGATACGGCGGTAACGCCGTTGCTCTCTTCGATGCTGAATTTTACAAGCGGCATAAACGACGGCTCAAGTCCCACTAAAGTTATATCCGTGCCGTGAAGAGTAGTTATTACTTTTAAATTCTTGTTCGATTTTTTCAGGACCTGCTGGGTCAAGTATGCGCTCACCGCGTGCGGAATTGCATAATGAACGTGCATTAAATCCAGATCCTCAAATTCAAACACTTCAATCATCTTGCTCGTAAGCGCCAGATCATAAAGAGAATGTTCAAAGAGAGGGTATGTGCTCAGTTCAACTTCGTGAAAAAATACGTTCTCATAAAAACCGTGCAGCCTGTGAGGAATTGCATAGCTTATGAAATGAACTTGATGACCCAAAGAAGCAAGCGCCAATCCTAGTTCTGTTGCTACAACTCCGCTTCCGCCGTAAGTCGGATAACACGTAATGCCAATTTTCATCGTTTTTCTTTCTTTTTTGTTGTGATTCCAAATACCTATTTTAGTATCAACAACCGTTTTAATAATTATGTTCAAAATACATCTTTTTTAATCCAATGAAAATTTTACTGATAGGGCATTCCATAATTGATCATATCGATACTGAAGCATTTAATTCTGTCCGCCCCGGCGGGATCTATTATTCGGCACTCGGTATCTCTGCTTTGGAAAAAATCAGAAAGAACATTGCTCTTTTAACCGGATGGAATAAAAGTAAGTTCAATCTGTTTAAAGAAATTTATGAGGAATTGGATTTGTCTCCGTCAAAAGAAATTGAGAAGATGCCGGAAGTTTTTCTAGAAACTTCATCTGCCGGAGAGCGGAATGAAAAATATCTCCATCTCTCAACTAACCTCTCATTGGAAAATATTCAGAACTGGAAAAAATATGACGGGATATTGATCAATATGATCACAGGATTCGACATTTCATTGGACCAGTTAAAATCCATCAGAAAAAATTTCAGCGGACCGGTTTATTTCGATCTTCATACATTAAGCCGGGGGATAGATGAAAATATGAAAAGAAAATTTAGGCCTGTCCCATTTATTAAGGAATGGCTTTCAAATATAGATATCCTTCAATGCAACGAGAGCGAACTGCAGACGATTGTTCAGCAAAAAAATGAAAATGAAGGTGCGTCGGAGATCCTTGATTCGGGAGTAAAGGCAATAATTCTAACGCGGGGCGACAGAGGGGTGACTCTTTATTACAGTAATAATTCTGAAATAATTTCTCATTCTTTAAACGCAGTTCGGGTCAAATGTGAAAATAAGATCGGCTGCGGGGATATCTTTGGGGCGGTCTTCTTTTATTCATATATTTCTAACGGCAATCTGTTTGAATCGCTGGCTAAAGCAAATTATGCCGGCGCAATTGCCGCTTCTTCAAAAGAATTAAAGATAGATACTTTCAAGGTAATTCAAGGTGAATAATCATATTATAAAAACTCGGCTGCTGGTAATCGGATCAAACGGAATGCTCGGTCAAAGAATAGTAGAGCGTTACATAAATGATGATTCTGTAGAAATGAAATGCGCCTCTGCGGAGCCGGAATCATTTATTCCGGGTGTGAATTATTCCCAGATAGATATAAGCCAAAAGTATCAGGTTAGAGAACTTATTCTGAATTTCTTCCCTGATTTTGTTATAAACGCTGCCGCCTACACGAACGTGGATAAATCAGAAACAGAAAAGGAAACCGCCTGGAAAATAAATGTGAACGGCGCAGAAAATATTGCGTTGTACAGCTGGACCATTGATGCGCATATGATTCATTTTTCTACCGATTATGTTTTTGACGGCAAGAACGGTCCGTATTCCGAAATTGATAAGCCGAATCCGATCTGTTACTACGGGCGCACCAAGCTGGCTTCGGAAAATTCTGTCCGCGTAAGCGGAGTGAGGTCAACAATAATAAGGACGAATATTTTATACGGTCCTGTCAGAAACGGCAGACCGGATTTTGTGAGATGGGTAGTAGATTCATTGACTAAAGAGGAAAATATAAAAATCGTTACGGATCAGATAGGCAATCCGACTTTTATAGACGATCTGGCAGAGGCAGTTTCATCTGTGATAAAATTTAAAAAGGAAGGAATTTTCAATATTGGCGGGAGGAACTTCATTTCAAGATATACGTTTACAGAACTGATAGCAGAATTTTTTAATCTTGATAAAAAACTCATTACCCCTATACTTACTTCCGAGCTGTATCAACCTGCACCGCGCCCTCTAAAATCGGGACTTTTAACGCTTAAAGCTGAAACGGAACTTGGTTACAAGCCCACAGATTTAACCGCGTCTTTTGAGATAATACGCAGCCGACTTTCCCTTTAAATTTTTTTTATTAATTCTTTGATTGACAATTTCCTCTTTAATTCTGAACTTTAAACCGGAAGTGTGAAATTAATTCACCAATCATATAAGGAGAATCATTTTATGAAGAAACTTTTATTGGTATTTGCGGTTATGCTGTTCGTTAGTGCAGCTTCTTATGCTCAATCTATGGTGCAGAGCGGAACATATTTTTATTCAAAGGACAGCCAGAACTATACACTTCACACAAATCAGGGTAAACGTATAGTAGAATATGAAATTAATTTTAACAAACCGTTCGAGAAAAAACCGAAAGTTGTAATAATGCCTTCTCTTATCGATGCTGAACGCGCTACACAGATCCGTTATAATATCCGCGCGACAGGTATTTCGAGAGACGGTTTTGTACTCCTTGCAGAAGTATGGGGAGACACACAGTTAAATTCTATCGGCGGATTCTGGCTGGCTCACACCGAAGAATAATTTAAGCAGAATTTTTATTTGCCGTTATTTCTAAAAAAGAAATAACGGCTTTTTTATTATCGCCAGACTAAGTGATGGGCACAAACGATTTAAAATAAAAAACCCGCCGGCGGCGGGTTTTTTATTCTTTATTTCATCGATTCAACATTTCATCGATTCAACATTTCATCGATTCAACAGTTCAACGATTCAACAGTTCAACGATTCAACAATTCAACGATTATTTCTTCTCCATATACTTGGCGTTAATCTCTGTTCTTCTGTTCTGGGCTCTGCCTTTGGCAGTATTATTTGGTGCAATCGGTTTTGTTTTACCGAATCCTTCCGACGTAATCTGACCTTCTTTTACACCTTTTTTCACCAGATAATCACGCACAACATTGGCGCGTTTTACAGAGAGCTTCTGATTGTAATTAATGCTTCCTATAGAATCTGTATGTCCGCCAAGCTTGATTGTTGCATCAGGGTATTTATTCAATACTTCTGAAGCATTGTCAAGAATTTTCTTTGCTTCTTTTGTAAGATTCGATTTATTGAATCCGAAGTGGACGAAATCGAAAGTCAATTCTTTTTCGACTACTGCCGGTGGAACATCGTCGCTAGGATCAAGAGGATTAGTACCGCGGTTAACTTCAATTCCGTCGCCGACAGTTCCGCCGTCTGTATCAACCTTTAGCGGATCGGTTTTGTATTTCATTACTTCGGCGCCGTCTGTAAGTCCGTCTCCGTCAGTATCGGTTTTAAGCGGGTTGGTTTTGAATTTCAAAACTTCATCGCCGTCATTAAGACCGTCACCGTCCGTGTCGGTTTTAAGCGGATCGGTTTTGTATTTCAAAATTTCGTCGCCGTCAGAAAGTCCGTCGCCGTCCGTGTCAACTTTAAGCGGATCGGTTTTGTATTTCATAACTTCGTCGCCGTCAGAAAGACCATCGCCGTCTGTATCCACTTTAAGCGGATTAGTGTGGTATTTGTTTACTTCTTCGCCGTCATTTAAACCATCGCCGTCTGTATCTGCATTATTCGGATCTGTTCCCAAAGCAAGCTCGTCTCTCTTTGTGAGTCCGTCATGATCCTTATCGGTATTTAAACTTTCGTTGGAGAACGAAATTCCCAAGCCAAGATTGATATAGCCGTCGTTTGTTGTGTTCGGAATTTTGTAAAAGTTCAAGTTTTCGGTTAAAGAATAATTATATCCCACACTCACATCAAGCGCAACTTCATCGGAGAGTCTAATCTCTGTTCCGATACCCACCGGAATAACTCCGGTCCAGCCGTTATCTTCCACAGCACCGATAGAGACTGCAGCCGGCTTTTTTGTTACATTGTAATTCAGCAGACCGAATCCTGCATAGAAATATGGATTCCATCCGTCCAGATCGAATGGAGTATATAAAATCCTCGCATCGATTGGACTAACAGAAGTCTCGTATTGTGAACTAGGTTTGTAATATGTTCCTCCGTCGCCTGATAGTTTGCCGTAACCTGCACCGGCTTCCAATTGCCAGTCCTTGCTAAGCTCGAATCTGAAAAATCCTCTTAATAAATAAGATGAAAGTGATAAGCCGTTATCGCTTTCAAATTCGGTCGTAGGCATCACGCCGTTAATTTGGAACCCGCCTTTGTAACCAAAATCTTTAAAAGTGTTAAGCGAGCCCTGTGCATTTGCATTCGTGGCAAAAATCATTGATAATACCACGATGCCAAGCATTGCGAATAAATTCAATTTTTTTCTCATAACAACTCCTGTTAGTTCATAAATCATTTATATATAAAACACACTTAAACCGGTATACGTTCATTAATCAGCCCTGGTCGAAACTTTTTCTCCAGCTTCTCATCAAAAACCCTGTGATAATCAGAGCTATTCCTATCAAGGCTATCTTAATGTACTGGTCGGAATAAAAGTAATAGCCACCGATTGCAACCGGCACGTTCTGCATTTCTAAAGAAGATAAACCTTCGCCTCTGGCAACTTCAACCTTATATTTTACATGCAGAAGAGAATAGAAAAGTATAATACTACCTTGAAGGAAACAAACAATGTCAACTAATGCGAACACAACAATAGTCAATATTCTTTTCATCCTTTGACCTCAAAGATTTTGTACCCCCGAGAGGAATCGAACCTCCGACCAACAGTTTAGGAAACTGCTGCTCTATCCTTCTGAGCTACGGGGGCATTAATTAATTCATTAATCTATAATGAAATTAAAGATTCCTGTAATTAGATGGAATAATTATCAGAAATATCCGTTCAAAATATAACCATTAAGAATTGAAGTTAAAAGACTGATGAGACCAGGATCACAAATTTTCAATTCTTTTTCTCAAATTGAATTTGCCCCGCATTTTTGATAATTTTTGCCTCGAATTTTTGAATTAAAATAGCAGGAGAAATTGAAATGACAACGATTATCGATGTATGGGGAAGGGAAATTTTAGACTCGCGCGGCAATCCGACTGTTGAAGTTGAAGTAACTTTGGAATCCGGAGTAGTTGGAAGAGCAGCGGTTCCAAGCGGCGCTTC
>JAKAMT010000001.1 GCA_021812705.1 Bacteroidota bacterium
CACAAATATGAAGCGGTGAGATAAATAATTTCACTTTTGCAAGATCATTTTTTTTGTAATAACATTTTCATTTGTTATCAATCGAAGCAGATACATCCCGCTGGAAAGATTATTTTCCTTGAAATTTATGCTATGATATCCTTCAGTATAATAATCGTTTGCAATTTCCTTGACCTCTCTACCCAGAACATCATAAATCTTAATGATAACATGTGAATTGCGAGTAAGCGTAAAAGAAATTATTGTAGAGGAATTAAATGGATTAGGATAATTGGATAATTTCAGTTTAGATGGAATAGTGATGTCTTCTAAGACTGCCGAAGTATTGTTATTTAGGTTATATCCATAAACCCCCTTGTCGATATAAATTATAGTGTCATTATTTAGCCATTCATAAGTATCTGTAAATAGTGCGGAATAACAATCTCCGAACATCTTTGTTTTGTTTGACTCGGAATAGAAACAAAATGATTGAGAGGCGCTAATTGTATAAAAGTAACTAATAAAAGAAAACTTTTTATTATCTGGAGACCATTTCATACAGACAAAAGATAAAAAAACAGGTACATTGCATTGGGGAACATCTTTTGAAATGTCAAAAATGATACTGTCTTTTTGAGCTTTTATATAATATCTGTGAATCTTGGGATTGTTGTCCTTCTCCAGAAGCAAGCTATAACTTATAAATTCGGAACCAACCGAATGATTAAACCAATAAATGGTTCCACTATTTACAGTGAAAATAGTTTTTTGAACTCCAGTGATACAGTTCAATTCATTTATGCCGGTCTTATCCAAGTTCAATGTCAGCAATGTTGTATCACTAGACCAAGAATTCGGAGGCCAGGGTGTAGTTAAATAAATATCTGTTGTATATTTCTTTTTTTTTGTGAATGAATAATATGTTAATCGGTCCTTCTCTTTTGTAACAATTCCCGAGTCGTTTGGAGAAAAACTTAAGAAATGTCGATCGTATACTACATCGGGAATCGAATATGTTGAATCTTTTTCGAAATCATAAAATAATGTTGCATTATCATAATATACCGCAATGTGTTTTTTATTAGAAAAGATAGGAACATCTTTAAATCTTGAAATTTTTTCGATACCGGTTTTTATATTGTATTCATAGGTTTTATTTTCCATTGTCCGCCACATATATACTTTATCTCCAATTCTATCGACACTAATATTATCGGTTGGATATTGTGAGATAGTAAATTTTTGTGCGAAAACAAGCGCATCTAGACCGAATAAAAGAATTAATGTGAAAATTATTATCGAGACAATAGAATAATTCATAATAATATTTTCCTTCTTGATTGGCATAAAATCAACTAAGATTGACTTTGAACTCTTCTCTGTCAATATAAAAAATATTATTAGTCATCTTACTCATAAGTTGTCTTAAAATGTCTATCTCATTGCACCGAAAAAGGAGAAAAGTTTATTTTTTGCTTCCCGGATAATAAATCGATAAAAATAATAAAGAGTATGTTTCAGAATTCCGCCCCAAATAAAAACCCCATTCGCGGAAGGATATATATTTGCTTCTTCTGTAAATAACATAATTTTAATTTTACATTAAATCAAGGATAAGAATTCGGAAGCGTCCCCTTGTGCACTATTGTTTTTTTTACACCTCGCTCTTTTAAAGCTCAAGCAGAATAATTTACGGCAATTTTACATCCAGATATCAGGTGAGCTTGGAAATTATTTTAAACGGACGGCGTTCCAGAAAAAAGAAACGTGGGCGTTAATTTTTTCTGCCGCCTCTCGCCTTATGCCCGAATCCTCTTCGGCAAGGTATTCAGTTCGAATCAAAAAAACAGGTGCGCAGAATTCAAATGCGAGCAAAGCCGGATCCGATTTTTTTATAACCCCGTTCTTCGACATCTCGCCGAAAATCACGGCGCAGACTTTCAGTATTTCTTTCAAATAATCTGAAGTGGAGAGCTCTTTATTTCCGATCTTTGTGAACTGTTCCATGAGAAGGAGGCGGAGAAATTTTTTTTCATCCGGCTTGCCCCAATGGTCAAAGAGGCGTTTGGCGAGTTTTGAAAAAAAGATCTCGGGATAGACCGCCTCGTCTAAAAGTTCGTCGCTTATAACCTCTCCGCTTATAGTTTTATCTTTAAATTGAGAGAGTATTGCGAGGAAGATCTCTTCTTTTGATTTGTAGTGATTGTAGATGGCGCTTTCCCGGATTCCAATCGACTTTGCAATTTGTCTTATTGACGCGCCGGAATAACCGTTGACCGAAAAAAAATCGAGAGCGGAATTAAGGATTCGTTCTTTTGTGTTGGCGTATTTCATCCATCCTCCATCTAAATGAACGCTCGTTAATATAGCGATCTGCCCTATTTAAGTAAAGATGATAGGTTTGAACGGGCGAGATTTAACTGAGGTCGTCTAAAATTGCCTGCAGTTTTTCGAGCGCTTTTTCCCAATCGGCAAGCTTATTCTTCTCTTTCTCAATCACATCAGCCGGGGCCTTGGAAACAAAATTTTCATTCTCAAGTTTTTTTCTTACCCCGTTAAAGCTGTTTAGCAATCTTGATAGTTCTTTTTCTATTCTCGCTCTTTCAACATTAATATCGATCAATCCTTCGAGCGGGATAAAAATATCGCATCCCTTAACGACAGCGGAGGCGCATGCTTTCGGCTTGTCTAAATTTTCGTCAACTATCAGCTGATCGATTTTAACGAGCGATTTAATGTAGCGTTCCTGTGACGAAGTGATGGAACCGCTTTTAAGGAAGACGTTTATCTGTTTGGCGGGAGAGATGTTCATTTCACCGCGGATGTTTCTGATGGCGGTTACCACATCCTGAACAAAATTAATTTCAGACTCGGCGCGTCTGTCAATAAGTTTTTCGTCGAACAGCGGGAATGCGGCAGTTGAAATGCTTTCCCCTTCTTTTCTTCCGTCCACCAGCTGCCATAATTCTTCTGTAATGAACGGCATAAATGGATGAACAAGCTGGAGCATTTTTTCGTAAAGAGACATTGCGCGCGTCAACACGGCGGATTTAACCTCATCGCTTCCATGATAGAGACGGTTCTTTGTCAATTCAATGTACCAGTCGCAGAAATCGTTCCATACATAACTGTAGATATATTTCGAGGCCGCATTCACTTCGAATTTTGTCATCGAATCGTTTACCGCTTTTATAGTTTCGTTGAAGCGGGACATGATCCACTTATCGGTGAAATCGATATGCTTGTATTCAACCATCCGGTCAAGTTTTATATTCTGCGCGTTCATCAGCAAAAATCTTCCGGCGTTCCATATTTTATTCGCAAAATTTCTTCCTATTTCGCATTTCTCATTGCTGAAAAGAACATCCTGTCCAAGAGGAGCTATATAAATAATTGTGAACCTCAAAGCGTCTGCGCCGTATTCATCAATCAGATCTAACGGGTCGGGTGAATTGCCGAGCGATTTGCTCATCTTTCTTCCCTGCTGATCTCTCACAAGACTTGTGAAATAAACATCTTTAAATGGAATTTCATTTTTAAAATGGAGGCCGGCTATTATCATTCTTGCCACCCAGAAGAAAATAATATCCGGGGCTGTAACCAAGAGGTCGGTCGGATAATAATAATTCTGATCTTCCTGATTTGTAAAAACATCCTGTGCCCAAAGCCAGCTTGATGCCCAGGTATCAAGAACATCCTCTTCCTGATGCCAGTTCTCAATATCTTCCGGCGGATTTACATCGCAGTATATTTCCTGCGTGTGTTTATTATACCAGACCGGAATGCGGTGACCCCACCACAATTGGCGCGAGATGCACCAGTCGCGTATTCCGCTCATCCAGTGTTCGTAAGTTTTTACCCAGTGTTCCGGATGAAATTTAATTTTACCGTCAAGCACAACCTTGAGGGCCGGCTTGCAAAGTTCGTCCATCTTCATAAACCATTGTTCGGAAAGATACGGTTCAATCGGAACGTTTCCTCTCTGTGAATAACCGACCTTGTTTGTGTATTCTTCAACTTTATGAAGCAGGCCCAGCTCTTCCATTCTTGCTACAACTTTTTTCCTTGCTTCGTAACGGTCGAGGTTTCTGAATTCTTTGGGAACGTTTCCGTTTGTTGATGCGTCTTCGTTAAAGATGTTTACTATTTCAAGTTTGTGCCGCTGCCCCATATCATAATCGTTCACATCGTGAGCGGGAGTTACTTTAACGGCCCCGGTGCCGAAGGATTTGTCAACATAGCTGTCTGAGAAAAGGGGAATCTCTTTGCCGACAATGGGGAGTATAATATTCTTGCCGATTAAGTGAGTGTAGCGCTCATCTTCCGGATTGACTGCAATGCCCGTATCGCCGAGCATCGTTTCGGGACGCGTTGTTGCAACTATTACAAATTCATTTGAATCTTTAACCGGATATTTGAAGTACCAGAGCTTTCCCTGCACTTCTTTGTAAAAAACTTCTTCATCCGAGATTGCGGATTTAGATGCGGGATCCCAGTTTACCATTCTGTAGCCGCGGTATATCAATCCTTCCTTATAAAGATGAACGAATGCCTCAATTACTTTTTTGTAATAATGATCGTCCATTGTAAAGCGTTCCCGCTCCCAATCGCAGCTAACGCCAATCCGGCGCAGCTGTTTAAAGATCATTCCGCCGTATTTATCTTTCCATTCGTAGCAGTGTTTTAAAAATTCTTCGCGGCTTATATCGTCTTTGGTTATTCCTTTCTCTTTTAATAGGGCAACCACTTTCGATTCTGTCGCAATGGAAGCATGGTCTATGCCGGGAACCCAGCATGCATTGAAGCCCTGCATCCTTTTATATCTTATGTAAATATCCTGGAGCGTGTTATTCAGAATATGTCCAATGTGCAGAATGCCGGTAATATTCGGCGGGGGAATGACTATCGTATATGGAGTTTTATTTTTATCTATTTCAGAATGATAAAGTTTATACTCCTCCCAGTATTTATACCATTTATCTTCCGCATTTTTGGGATCGTACGCTTTCGGGATTTCATCAAGATTTTTGGGATGCATCGGTAACTCAAGACTCTTTAAAATTTGAGTCCAAATATAAAAAATTCCCGGCGGTAATGTTTTGATCTTTTGGAGAATCCGGACTGAAATTTATTATCAGAGAATTTTTTCGAAAGCTCCGATCAGCTTGTCAACTTCATCCATTGTGTTGTAGTGGAGCAGGCTGACCCTTACAACTCCGTTTTTGGACGATAGCCCAAGATCGTCTATGAGCCTGCGCGCGTAAAAATCCCCGTATCGTATGCCGATTTTTTCTTTATCGATAAGGAGAGTAACTGAATCGCTTGTTTTGTCTTTGACTACAAATGAAATTGTCGGCACCCGCTTCTTCTTGTCAAAAGAAGTTTCGCCAATAATTTTTACGTTTCGTTTTGTGTTTAAATACCCTACAAGCTTTTCTGCAAGCTTTTCTTCGTAATCGGAAATTATATTGTAGACAAAGGCGGTGTTTTCTCTGAAACTTTTTCCGCGGAAATTGTGGGCCTCGGCAAATGAATTGAAATAATCTTGTATTCCAAGCAAGCCGTAGCTTAATTCATAGTTAGGGCTTCCCGGCTGAAATTTGTACGGAATATTATCCTGCTGGACAAAGAAATGACAAATGCCTGGCATTTTTAAGAGCAGCTCTTTTTTTCCGTAGACCATGGCAAGATGCGGACCGAACACTTTATAAAAACTGAATGCGAAAAAATCAACGTCTGTATCCTGAACGTCTATCATGCGGTGCGGTGCGTGGGCCACTCCGTCGACACAAATCAGTGAACCGTAAGAATGAACGATCTTTGCAAACTGTTTAATCGGATTTAAAGTGCCCAGAATATTGGATGTGTGTGTAACAGCGACTAATTTTGTTTTCTCTGTCAACAGTTTTAGTAAATCTTCGATTTCCAGCCGGAAGGTTTCAGGATTCAGTTTCCATCTTTTGATTATAATCCCATTTTTCTGAAGTTCGTTCCATGCGCCGATATTTGCTTCGTGGTCGCAGTTGGTGACAATTATTTCATCTCCGGATTTAAGGATACTCTGAGAAAGAGAGCTCGCAATAAGGCGAATCAATAAAGTTGTGGAGGGACCAATAATTATTTCCGAAGGATCTTTTGCGTTAATAAATTGTGCCGTCATTTGAGGGGCTTCGTTTACGCGCGCGGTTGCAATCCGAGAGATCTCATAGGAAGCACCGAGCTGAACGTTTGAATTAAGCAGATAATCATTGATGCGTTCTGCAACTGATTTTGCCGCCTGGGATCCGCCTGCATTGTCCATAAAAATAAAATCTCCGGCGAGGGCGGGAAATTGATTTCTCACAAAATTTAAATCCAGGGTCATTTAATCTCCAAAACTGATTCAATAAATTAAGCGGGCAACAATTTAATTATTTCATTCCAAATATTTTGTTCGACCGGAATTCCTGTTTCGATATTTTCTTTTCTTGTAAACATTGCTCTTTCTCCCGGAAACAAAATTTTACCGGATCCGGCTGCGGGAACAGAGCTTTGGTAATCTTCGATAATAGTGCTTACTGTTTTTGAAATCGCAGATCTGTCGCCAAGCTTGGAAACATTGACGGCAAAAAAGATTTGCGAAACATTATGCTCATGTTCGGACCGGCTTATTTCATGAGTGGATAAACCGCCGGATAATATTGCCGCAAGCAGATCAAGAAGGAGCGCAAGCCCCGCTCCTTTCCAGTATCCAATCGGAAGCGCGCGCCATGTTTCGAGAATTTCTGCGGGATCGTTTGTGAGATTTCCTTCTTTGTTAAATCCTCCCGGATAGGGAAGAAGGGAATTTTTTTCTTTTGCGGCTTCCATCTTCCCATAGGAAAATTGAGACATTGCCATATCTAAAACGATTGCGTCGTTTTTGAATGGTGCCGAGATTACAAGCGGATTGTTTCCGAGACGGAAATCAACGGCTCCCCATGCGGGCATGTTTCGCGTTGTGTTTGTCCATCCGATAAAAGTGTATCCCGCTTTTGCGGCATGTCGGCCGTAAGTTCCGCCGCGCATCCAATGGTTTGTGTTTGATAACGCAACGCATCCGATTCCAAATTTGTCTGCAATCTTCATAGCGCGTTCGGTTGAAAATAGTGCATTAAGAATTCCCGTACCGGAATTTCCGTCCCACTGCTCAATTGCCCCGGCAGAAAATTTTTTTGCGGGCTCTGCGTTTATATTGATAATCTTTGCGTCGATATATTTGATAAATCGGGCAAATCTGTTAACGCCATGCGAGTACACGCCGTCCAGACTATTATCCGTAAATACGCGCGCAATCGACGCGGATTTTTCTTCAGTGAAACCGCGCGATGATAATATTTTAAAAAATATTTTCTCCATCTCCTCATGCGCTATGCGCACGCCGGAGACGGAGTTTTTTAAGCTGTCGTTCAAGAGCAAATATTCCTTTATACCTTCACGTATTTATTGGGAAGCGTTCCGCATATAGGGCACTTATCTTTCGGCTCGCCGAATTCAATATGCCCGCATACCGGACAAAGATAGATTTCGCCGACATCAAGATCTTTTCCCTGCATTGCTGCATCGAGGGCCATCTGATATAACTGCGCATGAACTTTTTCGGCATCGAGTGCGTACTTGAACATTCTCTGAGCTTTGTGATCGTCTTTAACGGCCTGCTCGTGCATCGGCGGATACATCTCTGTGTATTCGTAAGTTTCGCCGGCGATAGCAGCTTTTAAATTTTCAACTGTAGATCCTATTCCGTCTAAAGAGCCAAGATGACCTTCGGCGTGAATTCTTTCCGCTTCTGCCGCGGTTCTAAAAAGTTTTGCAATATTAACAAAGCCTTCCTTCTCCGCTTTCTTCGCGAACGCGCGGTACTTCTGATTCGCCTGGCTTTCTCCCGCAAATGCTTCTTTGAGGTTTTCTTTTGTTGTTGCCATTATTATTCTCCTATTGTTGGAATATAATTTACCGGCTGATTTTTATACTCTTCCTAAAATTTTGTCCATTATAAAACTTGTGTATGCGCCGGTTTCTCCGGTGCTTGGACATTTTTCTTTCCCAATCAGCTCGTTCACCACGGTCTGAATGAGCGGCTGGGCAATATGTTCAGGGTGTTTAACGTAAAATTCTTCTTCGTTGCTCTCTTTTATTAATTTAACCGACGCATCCGCAAAATTTGAATAGATGATTTTTCCTTTTGAACCGATGATTTCCGTTTTATCAAATTCCTCCGCTGCATCGAAGCACCAATTCGCAATTCCGTGTGCGCCGCTTTCAAATTTAAAAAGCGCACTGACCGTATCTTCCGTTTTGTAATAATTACCCAGGTTTGAAACTTCTCCCTGTGCGGAGATTATCTTCCCGAGAAAATATTGAATGAGATCCAGCATGTGAGAGCCGAGATCGCAAAAATATCCGCATCCCGCAATGGAGGGATCCAGCCTCCAGCCGTGAATTCCTTTTTTATCATTTACGCTTGCCGGCTGACGGAACTGCATGTTTACCAATCTAACTTCTCCTATTGCCCCATCTTCTATCAGCGATTTTATTTTCAGAAAACGGGGAAGCGCTCTTCTGTAATATGCAACAAAGAGGGGCGCGCCTGCATCCTTGCAGAATTTTACCATCTCCATGCATTCGGTATAGTTCATCGCCATCGGCTTTTCAACATAGACGGGTTTGCCCGCCAGTGCCGCCGCAAATGTATATTCTTTATGAGAGGATGGGGGAGTAGCGATGTAGACAGCGTCAACTTCAGGATCGTTGATTAAAGTAGTCGCATTGTCATACCATTTGGGAACAGAGTGGCGCAGAGCATAATCTTTTGCTAAATCTACGCTGCGTCTCATAACGGCAATTAATTCAGACCCTTCCGCTTTCTGAAATCCGGGTCCGCTTTTAACTTCCGTTACATCACCGCAGCCGATTATGCCCCATCTGATTTTGGAATATTTTTTCATATCGCAAAAACTAATCTAATAAATAAAGATAGTTTGGAATTCTAATTATGTAACCCGTATTGCCGTCGTAGAAATCACTTTCCTGATCTCCGACAGAGGCGACAATGTTAAATCCTTTATTGACAAGTGCTTTTCTCTTATCTGATTTAAATTCTGCGGCGGGAATTTTTTCTTCGCCGGCCGCGCGGACTATCAGCGAATCGAATTTTGTAAATCCTGCATTTATCAGGTTATTCTTTGTCGCCTCAAAATATTTTAATTCTCTACCGGTTAAAAATATAATGTGAATTTTTTTTGATAAAAGATAATTGTAAAGCCGCCGGGATGCTTTTATGGCGGGAGAGATTCCTTTTTGCTGCCACTCATCCCACGAGCTTTGTGTGTATCCGAATCCGAGATCTTTTGTGTATTTGTAATTTGA
Organism: Bacteroidota bacterium; assembly: GCA_021812705.1. Classification (GTDB taxonomy): domain Bacteria; phylum Bacteroidota; class Ignavibacteria; order Ignavibacteriales; family Melioribacteraceae; genus Fen-1258. The sequence goes on from JAKAMT010000001.1 coordinate 9,370, forward strand.
AAGAACGGTTTCGTCTATATCGAAAACGGCACAGGCTGTTTCGTTAAAACTTTTTGATTCAAGAAATTTTATTGCACCGTCAACAACATTGGAGCACTCGTTCTCAAATGCACCGGATTCGTAATAGTCCCGCACGTTTTCTTTGGCTTCCCCAAGATTAACGGGATGTTTAACGGAAGCGCAGCCGCTTAAAAGCAAGAAAAACGTAAGCAAAGAAATTGATTTCATCTTCAATTTTTATTTTGAATGAAGTTATACAAAAAACACAACCCAGCAAACAGACTAATTGTGAGAATCGACAACTAAAATTTAACAAAAAATAAAAAAATAATCGGACACGCTTGATTTATTAAAAAACGTTATGTAGATTTAGTCTAAATAATAATTAACACTCATAAATGGAGCAAAAATGAATAAAAAAGGCAGTAAACTAGTAAAAAGCATCTTTCTATCCCTCTTTCTCTTCCTCCTCTTTTCGTCAGGTAATATTCGTGCGGATAAAAAATATTTCGGCAGATCCTATACATCTTATACGCTTCCGGCGGGGGCGCTTGAACTGGAATTGTGGCAGACCGGCAGATTAGATAAAGGAATTGGGAACTACTACCGCTGGCAGCCTAGGTTCGAAGTTGAGTACGGAATTACGGACCGCCTTACAGGTTCTATGTATCTTAATTTCAACGAAGTGAAAAGCGCCAACAGCACAATTGCACCGGAACCGTTCTCTTTATCGAATACGTCGTTCGAATTCAGATACAGGCTTTCAAATCAAGGTGAATATTTCGTTGATCCCGCTCTCTATTTTGAATTCGGTTACAGCGGAGAGGAAATAAGCTATGAACCAAAAATTCTTTTGACGAAAAGGATAGATAAATTCATTTCCGTTCTGAATATCAATTCTGAAATTGAAAGATCGCCGTCAAAAAATGAAACGGAATCCAGTTTGGAATTTACAGCGGGACTGGCATATGAATTAAGCAATCATGTTTCGCTGGGGCTCGAATTCAGAAACCACAGAAATTATGAAAATATTTTTGATGAAGAAGAAAATCAGGCTTCGTTTGTTGGTCCAACAATAAGTTTTCAGGGAGAGCGGTTCTATTTTGTCGTGAACTTTTTAGCACAGGTGGGAGGATCTCCAGCCACAGTCAACAACCTGGATCTTGGCGGACACGAGAAGTATGAAATAAGAACAATTCTTGGGATAGAATTATGAAATACCTGCTCTTAACAGTCTTTCTGTTTGTGGTGGGTTGTGCTGCGGCAAACAAATTTTCTGACGCAGGCGAAAAACTGTATGCTGAAAAATGCAGCGGTTGCCACAGGCTCTATGCTAAAAAAGATTTTTCTTCATCGGACTGGAGATTAAAATTGGAAGTAATGGGAAAGAAAGCAAGGCTCGCCGAGGAAGAGAAAAAAGAGATCTTAATTTATTTAACTAAATAAAAAAGGCGGTTGTATAAACCGCCCTATAAAATAGATAACGCCTTCTTTCAAAATATTTATAAAATATATTTGCTCAAATCTCTGTTCTTTACAATTTTATCTAATTTTCCGTTAACCATCCGTCCGGTGATTTCAATTTTAGAGGAGGGCATTTTATCTGGCACTTCAAAAAGAATATCCTCCAGCAGGGTTGTAAGAATAGTGTGGAGCCTTCTCGCGCCGATATTCTCGACCTGATCATTTACAGCCGCGGCAGTACGGGCTATCTCTTTTATTGCCTCGTCGTTAAAATTTATCTCCACATTTTCGGTCTGCAGAAGCGCCGCATACTGTTTCAGAAGCGCGTTTTGAGGGAGAGTAAGAATTTTTACAAAATCATCTTCGCTCAAACTTTTCAGTTCAACTCTTATTGGAAATCTTCCCTGCAGTTCGGGAATCAGATCGCTCGGTTTGGAAACGTGGAACGCTCCTGATGCGATGAATAAAATGTGATCCGTTTTTACGGGGCCGTATTTTGTGTTTACGGTAGATCCCTCAACTATAGGAAGCAGATCACGCTGAACGCCCTCGCGCGATACATCGGGTCCCTGCTGGCTTTTGGCGCCGGCAATTTTATCAATCTCGTCGATGAAGACTATGCCGGATTCCTGCACCCGCTTAACGGCCTCTCTTTGAACGGCCTCCATGTCGATCAGCTTCTCTGCCTCTTCCTGGGCGATCATTTTTTTTGCTTCGCGGATCGGTGTTTTTCTTTTCTTCTTTTTCTTGGGAATCATACTGCTCATCATCTCCTGCAGATTCATGGTCATATCATCCATTCCCATGGGCCCAAGCACCTGCATTCCGAATGCGGGAGATGTTGTATCGAATTCAATAAGCTTGTCGTCCAGCTCTCCATTGCGCAGTTTTTCCCTCATCCATTCGCGCGTTTTTTCATTACGCAATTCTTCTGTTTCAATATTCTCATCTTCGATGCCGTTGTTCTTTTTTACCGGAGGAATCAACTGGTCAAGAATTCTTTCCTCCGCCATTCTTTCCGCTTTCTCCTGGACCTCGGAAGTTTTTTCCGACCGCACCATGCTCACAGAAAGTTCTGCAAGATCTCTGATCATAGATTCAACATCGCGCCCTACATAGCCGACTTCCGTGTATTTGGAAGCTTCTACTTTTATAAAAGGCGCGCCCGAAAGTTTAGCAAGCCTTCTTGCAATCTCGGTTTTTCCAACTCCGGTGGGGCCGATTAGAATAATATTGTTCGGCATAATCTCTTCGCGGATATTTTCTTCCACCTGCTGGCGTCTCCATCTGTTTCTTAGCGCGATGGCGACAGCGCGCTTGGCTTCGTCCTGTCCGATAATATATTTGTCCAGTTCATTTACTATTTGAATAGGGGTAAGATCTTTCATAGAGTTGTTCTTCATTATCCGTTTCCTCATTTGGCAATCACTTCGACTGTAATTTTTTCATTTGTATAGATGCAGATATCGGCCGCAACTTTAAGAGATTCTTCTACAATTTCTTTTGCAGAAAGGGTTCCATATTTTTTCAGCATTTTGGCCGCAGCGAGAGCATACATTCCTCCGCTGCCAATGGCGACAATATTATCCTCCGGCTCAATCACGTCCCCGGTTCCGGAAACAATAAAGGCTTTGTCGGATGAAACAATTGCAAGCATTGCTTCCAAACGGCGTAGATATTTGTCCGTGCGCCAATCTTTTGCCAGTTCAACCACGGCGCGGGATACATTGCCGCTGTACTGCTCCAATTTTTCTTCGAACCGGGCCAAGAGCGTAAATGCATCCGCCGTCGATCCGGCAAATCCGCACAGCACTTTCCCATTTAAAAGTTTTCTGATTTTCATGCTGTTATGTTTCATTACGGTATTGCCGAGCGTTACCTGTCCGTCGCCACCAAGCGCGGCTTCTCCGTCTTTAATAATTCCTATTATTGTTGTTGATCTGATCTTCATCTGCTGCTCCGTTTAAAAAAATTTAATTTTCCTATGAAAGGAACCATTCTGGGCACGCTCTTTTGATAATCTGCGTACCGATCCCCGAACATTCTGACAAGTTTTTTTTCTTCGTAAAAAGTGCCGGCATAAAAATATACTACGGCGCATAAAAAGAATGTAAGGTAGAATAAATTCATAGTCGGTCGTAATCCCAAAAACAAAATTGAAAAAAAGTAGATCGGGTGCCGCGAGTATTTGAATGCCCCGTCTAATTTTAATTCCTGCTTCTCGTCCAGTTCTTCAATTATATATTCACCGTGCATATATCTCTCTATCTGCGCAATGCCGGAAAACTCCCTGAAACTGATAGATTGTGATGCCCAGATAAATCCGGCAAGAGATAAAACCTGCAGTGCAAATGTAATCATATCGAAAGGAAAGCGTAAGTCATAAACAACCGCATCCGGTTTAGGTGCGAGCGCATAAAAGGCTGAGAAAATTACTATCGACGAGATGTTGTAGAATAAGCGGTAGAATGCAATTTTGTTTCCGATCCTGGCCGTCAAATTCTCCTTTAATTTAATTGAGGCAAGCCACGTGTGTGAAACCGCAAAAAGAGAAAAAAGGAAAATAATTGTCAGCAGATCAACGAGGATCATAGTTCCTTTCGGAGACGTGCTACGGGGATTTTAAGCGCTTCTCTATATTTGGCAATTGTGCGGCGCGCCACGTGAATCCCTTTTTCCTGAAGTATAACTGCAATGCGGTCGTCGCTGTAGGGATTGTCTTTGGGTTCGTGATCGCAGATCTCTTTTATAAGCTCTTTGATGTGTTTGTTCGAAATTTCGTCGCCGGAATCTGTGGACAATCCTTCGCTGAAGAAATATTTTAATTCGTGTATTCCCTGCGGACTCTGAACAAATTTTCCGTTTACAACACGGCTGATTGTTGAAATGTCCATTCCTATCTCTTCCGCGATGTCTTTGTAAATCATCGGCTTCAGAAAGCGGGGGCCGCTTTCAAAAAATTCATACTGGCGTTCAAGAATTGCTCTCATGATTCTCATCAGCGTATTTCTTCTCTGCTGCAAAGAAGCGATGAACCATTTTGCCGATTCAAACTTTTCGCGCAGAAATTTATAAGTTTCTTTTTCGCGCTCTGATATTTTTCTTTTATGCTTCTTTGTATCTATCATCTCCAGATAAGTTTTGCTTATCGTTACAGACGGCACACTCCTGTCGTTCAGCGTTACAATATAATTGTCTTCCACTTTCTCTATTATGAAATCGGGAGTAATCTGGTTCAGCTCTTCTGAATCTATATTCCCTTCGCCCGGTTTCGGATTCAGTTTCTGAATAACGTCGATTGTCGTGCGGAGAGTTTCTTTGGAAAGGTTCATCGTTTTCTGAATCGCGTCGAACCGGCGGTTTGCGAAATCATCAAAATGGTCTGCCAGAATTTTTTCGGCCAGATATGAATAATAAGGATCGTAAGAGGAATTTCTGATTTGCACGAGCAGGCATTCCTGCAGATTTCTGGTGGCTATTCCGATCGGTTCCAAAACCTGAATTTTTTTCAGAATTTTTTCCGCCTGTTCAAGAGTTACTTCAACATTCTCGAACATTTTCATTTCGTTAACAATTTTTTCCAGATCGGTTTTGAAATATCCGTCTTTATCCAGGCTGCCGATTATATTTTCGCCGAGGAGAGTTTCTTCTTCAGTGAGGTCGAGCATGTGAATCTGGTTGATCAGATTTTCTCGCAGTGAGCTTCTTTGCGGCGCAACGGGATTAATCTTTTCTTCGTCTCGGCTCCTGTTGATGCGGTCGAATTCATGTTCAGATTCCGTTTCATTCATGAAATCTTCTAATTCAAATTCATCATCCTTGCTGTCATATTTTTCATCTTCGTCGTCCGAGCTTAAATTATCGTCGCTGTCTTCATCCTTTTCCTGATCAAGATCGAATTCTTCGTCCAAAGATTCTTCTAATATGGGATTCAGTTCCAGTTCGGTTTTAATGCGCTGTTCAAGGGCGAGCGTATTCAGCTGCAGCAGTTTCTGATACTGAATCTGCTGAGGAGAAAGCTTTTGTGAAAGCGACAGTTTATGTTGAAGAGATAACATGATTATTCTTTGACCGAACTTTTAATTTTATTAAGCCATTCTTTTCCGTATGCCCGTTCGAGAGAGTCGCTGCAGAAATCCAAAATTTTAATCTGCGTTTTCTCTCCTTTCTCCAGCGCCGGTTTGCATTCGTTGTATTTTTCGAACCTCAGCACATCGCCTCCGAAATTCGAAACGCGGATCGGAAAGAGATGACAGGAAACCGGTTTTATAAAATCTATTTTTTTATCGCGGTACGCTTTCTCAATTCCGCATTTTGCAATATCGCCTTCCCAAATTACAAAAACACAGGCTCTGTTGTTTAAGCTCCTGGTCATCAAGTCGCCGTGCTTTTCAATCCAGAATCCTTCGCTTTCAATCACTTTAAGGTGTTCTTTAGGCAGATATTTAATTATTTCCGGCAGAATATTATCTATTATATCTATTTCAGTCTGAGTGATGGGAGCCCCGTATTCGCTCTCCATCGTACAGCATGCGCCTTTGCATTTTGAAAGATCGCAGGTAAAATTTGTTTCGACAACTTCTCGGTTTATGAATACATTATCTATTTCAAGAAAATCGGGATTCATTGCTTTTCTGCTTTTGGAATAAAATTGAGAATGAGCGGATAATTTTTCGCGAAAAGATACAAATTTTGTTCTATCAAAAAAAACCAAAAGGATTTTGATTTCTGATTTACGATCTTGGGAAGTCAAAAAAAATGAAATATCACAAATGAATTTCGCGAATAAAACTGTTCTCATAACCGGAGCTTCTTCCGGTATAGGAGAAGCGCTCGCAAGAAACCTGTCAAAAGAAAACTGCCGACTGGCATTGGCGGCGCGCAGAATAGCGCTGCTTGAAAAATTGAGCGGCGAACTAAAATTGAACGGGTGCGATCCGCTCGTCGTAAAATGCGACGTGTCTAAAAAAGAAGATGTGTCCGCGGCCTACCGCCAGATTAAAAACAAATTCGGCGGAATTGATATCGCGATTTTGAACTCCGGAGCGGGGCATAAGGTTACTGTGGATAATTATGATTCAAAATTTGCGGAAGAGATATTTGGAGCAAATCTGTTCGGCATTATTTACTGGGTGGAACAACTGCTTCCGGAATATTTTGAAAAAAAGAAGGGGACGATTGTTGGAATTTCATCGCTGGCGGATAACCGGGGTTTTTCCGAAAGCGGATTTTATTCTTCAAGCAAGGCGGCTGTGTCAATTTATCTCGAGGGGCTTAGAGTTGAATTGAATCCGTACGGAATTAAAGTAATTACCGTAAAACCCGGATTCATAAAAACCCCCATGACTGATAAAAATAATTTTAAGATGCCGTTTATTATGAGTCCGGAAAAAGCGGCGGAGATAATTTTAGGCGGAATTAAAAAGGAGAAAAGAATAATTCAATTTCCGTGGCAGACGGTTTTCTTAAGCCGCCTCGTCGGTCTTCTTCCGGGCAGCATTTATGAATGGCTGGCGGGTAGCCGGTTAGTAGAAAAGTAAATAGTAAATTGTGAATTGTGAATGGTAAATAGTATAAAATTGCCCAACTATAAAGAAAATATAATATGAAGAGAAAAATTTATTTTGAAATAAAATATACAGCATTGTTCTTCCTTCTCCTTCTTGGATTTGTCTCGTGCAATAAAGTTGACTCTCCCGTTGAACCGGGAACGCAAAACAGAGGATCGCTTGTAAGCAGCAGCTTTCTCGCAAACTACAACACGGTTTTAATTCAGGGATTGATAAATTATGCGGCCGGAAATCAGCCGGTATCGGTAACTCTTAAGTATGATGTTGATGTTTATAAAATTATTTACCGCACATTAGATCCGCAGGGAAATCTAACAATTGCCTCGGGCGCCCTCTTTGTTCCCAAAGGAAAAGATAATCTCCCCCTAATCAGCCTCCATCATGGTACACAGACGGCAAGAAACGGAGTCGCTTCAATTAACCCTCTCTCTGCAGTAGACGGGCTTACTGCAGCTTCGCTCGGCTACTTCGCATTGGTACCTGATTATCTGGGTCTCGGCGAGTCGACAATAATGCATCCGTATCATCATCAGAAATCTTCCGCGGATTGTGTAATAGATTTTATCCGTGCCGGCAGAACGTTTGCCCAGCAGTCATCTATAAAATTAAACGGACAGGTTTTTCTTGCCGGTTATTCTGAAGGGGGTTATGTCACACTAGCGGCTCATAAGGAGATAGAAAAAAATTATTCGTCGGAAATTAAAATTGCAGCATGCGCTCCAATGGCAGGCGCCTATGATCTCAATTTGACAGCGAAAACAATTTTGCAGAAATCGACTTACGGACAGCCCGCGTATCTTTCTTTTTTTGTGGTTGCATACAACGAGATCTACGGGTGGAATAAATTGAGCGAGGCGTTCAACTCTCCATATGCAGAGAAAGTCCGCGAGCTGTTTGACGGTTCTAAAACCGCGTCCGAAATAAATTCACAGCTTACGACGAATATCTCTCAGCTCTTCAATCAAAATTTTCTTCAGTCATATCTTGGCGGAACCGAGACACAGCTTACGGCAGCCTTCACTAATAACAGCCTTCTTAACTGGACTCCTTCTGCGCCTATCCGTTTTTATCACGGTAATGCGGATGAATATGTTCCGTACGAGAACTCTGTAAAGGCGAGGGATTATTTTAAGTCCGTCGGCGCGACCGTTGAATTGATTACAATCGATGGAGGGATGCACGTATCCGCTGCGCTGCCCAGCATCATAGGCGCGGTAAATTGGTTCGAATCACTCAGACTTAACAAGCAATATCTTGCCTTGCGCCGATGAATCCGGAATCAGATTTAAAAAAATTACAGCGGTTTAATGCTAACAGCGCATCCGCCGCCCTCTGCCAGTTTTATCTTTAATATATCTTCAGAGGTAACCGGCTTCGTATAAATTTTATAGGCCATCGGATTTTTCTCCCAATGTGCGTTATCTGCATCGGCATAAATTGTAGCGGTGTATTTTTTGTTCTTGTCTAAAAACGAAAGATTAATTTTTGCCGTACGTGAATTTTCATCGGTTATGGCGCCGATGAACCAGTCATTTGTTCCTTTCGCTTTTCTGGCGGCAGTAATATAATCTCCCGGTTCAGCTTCAAGATATTTTGTATCATCCCAGTCAACGGCAACATCCTTTATGAATTGAAACGCGTCGGGAAACCTCTCGTAATTTTCGGGCAGATCTGCAGCCATTTGAAGCGGGGAATACATTGTAACATAAAGCGCAAGCTGTTTTGCAAGAGTTGTGTGTACCTGTTCTTTTTTTTGCGGATCGTAATAATTCATTTTGATCTGAAAAATGCCGGGGGTGTAATCCATCGGTCCTCCCAGCAATCTTGTAAACGGAAGAATGGTTTCGTGTTCCGGAGGGTTGCCCCTGCTCCACGCGTTGAATTCATTTCCGCGCGCGGCTTCGGATGCAAGCCAGTTGGGATAAGTCCTGCTCATTCCCGTTGGTCTTGCGGGCTCGTGGGCATCGAGCATTAATTTATTCTCTGCAAGTTTCTGTGCAACGCGGATGTAGTGATTAACCATCCACTGTCCGTCGTGATATTCGCCGCGCGGAATTATTTTTCCCACATAACCTGTTTTAACAGCGGGGTATCCGAATTTTTTCATTAATGCATATGCCTCATCCATTCGCCTTTCATAATTTGTCGCCGAACCGGATGTTTCATGATGCATGATGAGTTTCACATTTTTTTCGGAAGCGTATTTTGAAACTTCCGCTAAATTGAAATCGGGATAGGGAGTTACGAAATCGAAAACATCCTCTTTCCATTTACCGAACCAGTCTTCCCATCCTACATCCCAGCCCTCTATCAGCAAGCCCTCAATTCCGTTCTTGGCTGCAAAATCGATATAGCGTTTCGCCTTCTCGGTTGTGGCCCCGTGCTTTCCGTTCGGTTTTAAAGAATTCCAATCCGTCAATGATAAATTCACATTGTTCAGATCAGCGTAATTCCAGGATGATTTTCCGACGTGCATTTCCCACCAGATGCCCATAAATTTCATCGGTTTAATCCAGCTCACATCTTTAATCTTCGACGGCTCATTAAGATTTAAAATCATTTTCGAGTCAAGCAGATCGACAGCGTTCTTTGACGCAAGAACTGTCCGCCATGGTGTGCTGCATGGCGTTTGCATGTATGCTTTATTGCCAACCGCGTCGGGAACAAGATGTGATTTTAAAACGAAATTTGTCTGGTCTACTCTGATCTGCATTGCAGGGTAATTATTGAGCGCAGCTTCAAAAATATTTATATAATAACCGTCGTCGGATTTCATCGTCAGCGGAGTCTGGACATAATTTTTTCCGATAATGCTTCTTACAGAAATTTCAGTTATTGTTTTTCCGATAGTCGCATCAATTCCGCTCAACCGGGTTTTCGTATAAAAGTATTCGTTTGAATCGTAATCACCCGGAATCCAAAAAGCTGTATTATCCTCTGCCACATTGAACTGCGTCAATTCATCAGTGATTGTAAAGTAGTTCAGATTATTCTGCATCGGGAATTCATAACGGAATCCGAGCCCTTCATTAAAGATCCGGAACCGGAGAATGATAAATCTGTTTTTTACATCGGACTGCTGAAGCGTAACGGCCAGTTCGCGGTAGTGATTACGGATAGTTTTTACTTCACCCCAGACGGGATTCCACGATTCATCAACCAGAGAAGAATCTGTCTTTACCACTGAAAAATTCTTAACAAAAGAAGGCTGGTCGGCCAATTGAATTCCGAGCTCGCTATTTTTAATAATTGTTTTTTCTCTGGAGTAAAGAGTGTAAATCGGAACCCCTTCGGGATTAATTGAAAAAGTAAGAGTTAGCTTTCCGTCGGGCGATTTGATTGTCTGGGCAAAACAGTTTATGCCCGCCGCCAGTAATATTGAAAGCAATAATTTTTTCATAATTCAGCCTCTTGAAAATTTTATGCCCCAACCTTAAAAAAATAATAAATTATTAAATCACACATTTAGTAAGGCTTAGATTTAATTTCTACAGCGTTAAGAATTTTTGAGACAGGATAAGGCAAAAATGCCCCGCCCCATTGCGGCACTAAATATTTATCCCAGTAATTCCAGAACAACAGCCCGTCATCTGTTTCGGGTTCAAGCAGATACGCTGCAACGTTTGCGAGCGGCTGCGCGGTTCGAATTAACAGACTGCCTGCGGGAAATTCTTTTTTCTCGTTTATATAATCAACTTTTATCGAGTTGTTGTAATGCCCCTGATTCAGTCTGGCCGCGGGTTTAAGTTCCTTAATCTTATATGTCTGAACATCAAGAGTGGCTGCGCTTTCAAGTTTCTCAATTTTAATTCCGTGAGCCTGCAAAAGAGTTACAACTTTGGAATCCGGAATAGAAATGATATACGCATACGGAAACTGTACGCCCCGTTTCAGAAAATAATCTGCAAAGTAAGGGACGGAAACTTTATTCACTTTGTTTGTTGGTTTTAATCTGTCCCGGCCGTTAGCGTCTTTATATGATTCCATAACGTAGGCGTTTATAACCTCCGGTGTGGGTGTTGGTTTTTCGACAAACTCTACCGCGAAAGAATCTTTCGCAGCCGGATTCATTCCGCGCGCAACCGTTCTCTCATCGGCATTTTTAATAAGAGATTTAATTTCATCCTTATTGGCGGAAGCATAGTCTAAAACTGCTCTCAGAAGGCTGTAGCATCCAAGCACACGAGTTTTAAAATCTGCGTAGACATAATTTTCGTTTAGTATGGAAAGGCGGTTTCTAAGACCGATATAATTAACTATGTAACGTGGTTCAAATGCGTATGAATCCCATCCCTTGCTGGGGTCGCGCATATCGCGGAACTCTCCGTAAAAAACATTAGGTGTGTTATATTTTTCATTTAATGTGGTCTTGAGCCACGGACACATTTTGTCGCGCATATAATTGATTAGAAATCTGTCTGTGTTCCCGTTCATCATCCATGTGTAAGTGAGCGGCTCTGTGTGATACGAACCGTTTGTTGTATGAAGATCCATCATAATTTCGGGATCGTATTTTTTCAGAATATTGGTAATCATTCCGTAAACTTCGGGGGTTTCAACCTTCATCGCGTCACGGTTAAGGTCCAGCATTTGTCCGTTGTGGCGCACGCCCACGCCGTTTAGCGGACCGTTCTGATTGGTCCTGTTTTGCTTGCTGATCTGCTCGTTGCCGTCAATGTTAAAGATGGGACAGATGAGGAGAATAACGTTTTTCAAATAATCGGGAGTCTCTTTTAAAAGTATATCACGCGCAAACATTTGGATTGCTTCTTTCCCTTCAACTTCGCCGGCATGAATATTTGCCTGCACGTAAACCACAATCCGTTTATCTTTACCAAGATTCTTGCCCGATTTAACGGCCGGTTTTCCCATTACTATAAGGGGAATGTCTCTCCCTTCAATGCTTTTGCCTATCGATTCTATTTTTATGTTCGGAGAGATTTTTTTCAGCTGCTTGAAGAAACCGACAACATCGGAATATTTTGACGTTGATTCGAAATTTGTTTTTTCGGCAGTGGTTAGAATTTTTTCTTTCGGTGATGAAGAAAGAGTTATTGCCGTGAAAAGAAAAATCAGAAGAGATATTATTCCAGATTTCATATAGGGCTCATTTTTTATTTGAAGAAATTGCCGCTCTCAATTCGGCGGACAGAAATTTACGAAAAGTTATTATCGGTTAAAATCTAATCCTGCTTTTAGTTAAATTTTACAGTGGATTTTTAACTATTAGTGAAAGGGAAAGAATGTCGCATAAAAAACTGAATCAGATTCCAAAAGAAAAAATATCTGCCGGCGAAGGCGCTTCAAAGCAGGTTCTGATCGGTTCGGAAGAGGGACCGAATTTTGCAATGCGCAAATTTACAATTGAACCGGGCGGCTTCATGCCGATGCACACTAATAGTGTTGAACATGAACAGATTGTTTTGAACGGACGGGCAAACGTAATAATAGGAAACGAATCTTTCGAAGCGGCAAAAGACGATGTGGTTTACATTCCGGCAGGAGTGCCGCATTCATATAAAACAATAGGCAATCAGCCGTTTGAATTTCTGTGCGTCATTCCGAACAAGGAAGACATAATGGAAATTGTAGAAAAGAAGTAAAAAGTATTGCGTTATATATTTGGAGGAAAAAATGAAAAAAAGAAAACTTGGAAACAGCGATCTGAACATCTCTGTTCTGGGACTGGGCTGCATGGGAATGTCTGAGTGGTACGGACCCAGAAACGACGAAGAGTCCGCTGCAACAATCATCGAGGCGTTGAATCGCGGAATAAATTTTTTTGATTCGGCAGATGTTTACGGCAACGGCCACAATGAAATTTTGGTAGGAAAAACTTTAAAAGAGAGAAGAGACGAAGCTGTAATTGCAACAAAATTCGGCTTTCTTCCCAACGAAGCGGGAATAAGCGGAAGACCCGAATATGCGAGAAGAGCCTGCGACGCTAGTCTCAAACGGCTGGGGATTGAGCAGATAGATCTTTATTATCTCCACCGTGTTGACCCTGCCGTGCCGATAGAAGAAACAGTCGGTGCAATGGCGGAGTTGGTAGCCGAAGGAAAAATAAAATATATAGGGCTTTCAGAGGCGTCCGCTTCAAGCATACGGCGCGCTCATAAAATTCATCCCGTTACGGCTCTGCAGACCGAATATTCAATCTGGGTGCGCGATATTGAAAATGAAATTTTGAAAACCTGCCGCGAATTGAATATCGCCGTTGTTCCCTACAGTCCGCTCGGAAGGGGATTCCTGACCGGCAAAGTGAAAGACAGAAATCAGTTTGACGAAAACGATTTCAGAAAAAAAGTGCCTCTCTTCGACGAAGATAATTTTAAAGTGAATATGAAAATCGTTGAAGCGGTTGAAAATATTGCCGCAGAAAAAAAATGCACACCAAGCCAGATTGCACTTGCGTGGATCTTTTCTAAAGGAGAAGATCTTTTCCCGATCCCCGGAACAAAGCGGAGAAATTATCTTATCGAAAATATTAATTCGCTCGATATCAATTTGAGCACCGAAGAATTGACCAGGATCGATTCTCTTGCGGCGCAGATTAAAGGCGAAAGAAAAAGCGAAAGCGGAATGAAATTGGTAAACGGATAAATTAGAGGAAAACAAATGGAATTTGTAGTTATAGGTTATGACGGAACAGACGAAAAAGCACTGGAGAGAAGAATGGCCGTGCGTGAAAAACATCTGAAGAATGCGCAGAAGATGCATGACTCCGGAAATTTGCTTTATGCAATGGCAATACTAGACGACAACGAAAAAATGATCGGCTCGGTAATGATCTGCGATTTTCCCTCAAGAAAAGATCTGGAAGATAACTGGCTTAAGAATGAAGTTTATGTTACAGGTAAAGTCTGGGAAAAAATCAGTGTTCACAGAGCAAAAGTAGCTAAACATTAATTATGACAATTAAATAAAGGGGCTGCGGTGAAAAAACATTTTTATACGGCAATCGTTTTTCTTTTCTTCTGCTTCTCTTTAATAATGCCGCAGAATAATTCAATGAAACAAGAGATGAATTTAAAATTGAACGAAAAAGTTGCCGCCGGATTTGCAAATCTCGCGCTGAAGTGCGTACAGAAAGAATACCCAAACAAACTTGATCACGTGATGAATAACGCAAAGGAAGTTCTTTCTCCCGCGGCGATGCACCCCGCTTTCTACGGCTGCTTCGATTGGCACTCTTCCGTTCACGGTCATTGGCTTTTAGTTAGGATATTAAAAAATTTCCCCGGCATTGAAAATGCTGCCGCAATAAGAAAAGCGCTCAACGAAAATTTATCGGCAGAAAATATTAAGACCGAAGTCGAATATCTGAATCAGGGGAACAGAAAATCTTTTGAACGCACTTACGGCTGGGCATGGCTTTTAAAATTGAAAGAGGAATTGACCGGATGGAACGATGCGGACGGACAAAAATGGAACAAAAATTTAGAACCTCTCGCAAACGCATTGGTTGAAAGTTACATAAGTTTTCTCCCCAAACAGAATTATCCGATCCGTACCGGAGTACATCCCAACACGGCGTTTGGTATTGCGTTCGCGCTGGATTACGCCCGCAAAACAAAGAATGAAAAATTTGAAAAACTTTTAATAGAAAGATCTTTGGCATATTATAACGCAGATAAGAATTACGATCCAAAATGGGAGCCGGGCGGCGAAGACTTTTTTTCACCCGGTTTGATAGAGGCCGATCTGATGAGAAGAATTTTAAAACCGGACCGGTTTGTGAAATGGTTTAAAAATTTTATTCCGGCTATCAACAAATCGAAAAATCTTCTAGAGCCTGCTGTAGTTTTAGACAGGACAGATCCCAAACTTGTTCACCTGGACGGATTGAACTTAAGCAGGGCATGGTGTATGGCCGGGATAGCGTCACAGCTTTCCGAAACAGACCCGTTAAAAAAAATTCTGCTGGACTCGTCAAAAAAACACGCCGAAGCAGGATTGGCGAATATAACGAGCGGAAATTATGAAGGCGAGCATTGGCTGGCTTCTTTCGCGGTTTATCTTCTTTCCGAAATGAAATAAAAAAATCGTAAAATGATAAATCAAAAAACTTAACGGTGAAGAGATGAAAAAAATATTTTTTGCTCTCATGTTTGTTTCGTCGATTGCATCAGCGCAGGATCTGATGGCAATACTTCTACCGGCTCCTCAAAGGGAGATCGGCAAACCTTTGATGCAGGCTTTAACCTTGCGTCAGTCGTCTAGAGTGTTTGATACAAAACCACTTCCGATGCAGGAACTTTCAAATTTATTGTGGGCCTCATGCGGCATAAACCGTCCCAATGCAGGCAAGCGCACCGCGGCCTCGGCGCGCAACTGGCAGGAGATTGATGTCTATGTTGCCTTGCCGGAGGGAGTTTACGTTTACAATGCGGCTTCAAATTTGCTTGAACCAGTGGTTAAAGGAGACTTGCGAGCATTATTCGGAGTGCAGGATTTTGTGGCAACCGCGCCGGTCAATCTTCTTTATGTTTCCGATTTTGCAAAGATTAAATCGAACGACAGCGATGAAACAAAATTAATTTTCACTTCTGTGAGCGCGGGACTGATGGCGCAGAATGTTTATCTCTACTGCGCCTCTCAAAATCTTTCAGTTGTGCTGAGAGGATTGATTCCAAAAGAGAAACTGGCGGCGGCAATTAAATTAAGACCTGAACAGAAAATTCTTATAAGCCAGACGGTTGGATATTCCAAGTAGATTTCTTGGAGGATTATAAATAATCGGCACAGAGAATTGTAAAATGAATTATTTTTTATTTATGGACGAAAGCGGCGATCATGGGCTTGGAAGCATCGATCCACATTTTCCGGTTTTTGTTCTTTGCGGTGCGTTGATGTCGGAGGCAAATTATAAGATTTTGGAATTAAAACTGACCGAAATTAAAAAGAAATTTTGGGGAGATAAAAAAGTAATAATTCACTCGAGCGATATTAGAAAGTGCGAGAAAGAGTTTCAGATATTATTTGATCTTGATATTAAGAAAGATTTTTATGCATCAATAAATAATTTGATTACAGAACTAAAGTATACAATTATTTCGGCTGCTATTAATAAGCATAAGTATATCCAAAAATATGGAAAGCTTTCTGATGATGTTTATGAAATATCCCTGTCCTTCTTGATTGAGCGTTCAATATTTTTTTTGGACGAAATTATCGGTCTCAATAAGAAATTGAAGATTATTATAGAAAAAAGAGGCAAAAAAGAAGACAAAAAGTTAGACGACCATTTTCAGAAATTATCCTCCAGGGGAACGGGTTTTGTTACTGCCGAAAGATTGAAAAACTATGGCTTGGAAATAGAATTTTACAACAAACGGGATAATATAGCAGGATTACAGTTAGCCGATTTGCTTGCCTATCCGATTGCACGATATGTTATTGATCCTCAAAGAGCCAATCCCTCTTTTGATATATTGTCTAAAAATTTCTATAAAAAGGGAAGCAGGTTGTTTGGATTAAAGGTCTTCCCATAAAAGCAAAAAGCCAAGAACTGCATCTTGGCCTTTTGCCGACCGGGGACACCCCAATCCAATAAAAATCTCTTAACAAATATAATCCAGGCATGAGATAACTTCAATACTGAATTGTATAAAATGTGACGAAAAAAGTAATGAGAGTGTCAAAATTATACATTAAGAAAATTTCGTCTATTCAAAAAACATTAATTCCGGGAAGGTTTTATCGGGATAATTGAGTCGGTATTTCTGAGGATTGCTTTATATATTTCAATAATAGAAAATTTTATAAATAATCAGGGCGAATAATGAGCAAATTCAAATTCGTTATTAAACGCAGCGGCGCAGTGGTTCCATTTAACCCCGACCGCATTTCAAATGTAATCTATAGAGCGGCAGTTTCAGTCGGCGGGCGCGATAAAGAGAAAGCTTCCGAACTGGCAAAACAAGTGATCGTAATGCTGGAAGAAAAATTTGAGGAAGGATACAAACCGCATGTTGAGGAAATTCAGGATATAATTGAAAAAGTTTTGATAGAGAACGGACACGCAAAAGTTGCAAAGGAATTTATTCTCTACCGCGAAGAAGCCGCCCAGAGAAGAAGAGAAAACTCGCGCCACTTTTCAAAACCGAATGAATTGATCCCCTGGAAAAAAGTGTGGCGCTCTTTGGACTGGGCTGTGTCGCATGATCTTAACACTGTAGAAGGAATAAATTCAAGAATCAGAAGAGGCCAGTTTCCGCAGCTGGTTCACGAAGCGGAATCCTTTTATGAAACCCAGCTGGATACGGCGGCGGAATTAATTAAAGAAAGATCCGCAGAACTTAAAATGGTTATGGTTAGCGGTCCTTCTTCCTCCGGAAAAACAACAACTACTGTTAAACTTGAACAGCGACTGAATAAAATGGGAATGAAATTCGTAGCCCTGGTTGTTGATAATTATTTCTTCGACCTCGAAATGCACCCGAAAGATGAATTCGGAGATTATGATTTTGAAACACCGCAAGCGCTGGATCTCGACCTCATCAACGATCACTTAAAACGCCTCGCCGCAGGAGAAGAAGTTTTAATTCCTTATTACGATTTTAAAAACGGAAAACGTTTCGATAACCGCACCCCGCTTAAGCTCAACGAGAATGAAGTCCTCCTAATCGACAGCCTGCACGGACTTTTTCCCGAGTTCAGCCGCGAAATTCCGGCCGCCCAGAAATTCAAATTGTATCTTGAACCGCTCTTGCAAATGAAAATGCCGGACGGACAATATATCAGATGGACAGATCTGCGGCTTATAAGAAGAATGTTGCGCGATTCCGTTCACAGAGCTTATAATCCAGAGCAGACCTTGCTTCACTGGCATTATGTGCGCTCTTCAGAAAAGAGAAATATTCTTCCTTACAGCGGCACAGCGGATTATATCGTTAATACCTCGATGCCTTTTGAAGTTCCGATCTACAGACCCAAAATGCTCTCCTTATTTAAAGAGTGGGAGAAAAAATATCAGGGCGATCCGCTTAGAGAAGATGCCTTCACAAGAGCATCGCGCGTAAGAAAAATGCTTGAAGCAATTGAACCGATGGAAGATGATTCCTCAATTCCGGGAGACTCCGTGCTGCGCGAATTTATAGGCGGAAGCACTCTTAATGTTCACTAAAATTTGAACACGCATTTTAAGCGAGGAGAATATGGATCAGTTCATGAAGGCCGCAATAGAAGAGGCGCAGTGTGGATATGAGGAGGGAGGAATTCCGATCGGCTCCGTCATCGTCCATAACGGAAAGATAATCGGAAGAGGACATAACCGCCGCGTCCAAAAAGGAAGCGCTATTCTCCACGGCGAAATGGACGCGCTCGAAAATGCAGGACGACTCTCCGCAAAAGTTTACAAAGAAAGTGTCTTGTACACAACACTTTCTCCGTGTCCCATGTGCAGCGGCGCGATTCTTCTTTACGGAATTCCGAAAGTTGTAATCGGAGAGAATAAAACTTTTATGGGGGAAGAAGAACATCTTAAATCTAGAGGCGTTCAGGTTGAAGTCCTGCAGGACGAAACATGTATAAACCTGATGACAAAATTCATAGAAGAAAAACCTGCTCTGTGGAATGAAGATATCGGCGTGTGATGACAATAGACCACGGATGACGCGGATTATACAGATAAGCACGGATAAAAAATGTTACATGAAGAGATTACGAGTCAAATTATTAATGCTTTTTATAAAGTGAATAATACGCTTGGATTCGGCTTTCTGGAAAAGGTTTATGAAAATGCGATGAAAATCAAATTGTAGAAAATGGGTTTGAAAGTTGAACAGCAAAAAAATATTCTCGAACGAAAATAAAAATTAAAATAATCCGTTTAAATCCGCGTCATCAGTGTTATCCGCGGTCTATTGTAGAAAGGACTCGTAATGAAAAAACTATTTTATCTTTTCGCACTTATCTCCTTATTCACTCTCTCCGCTCAGAACAAACAAAAAACACCGTATGATTATGTTAATCCGTTTATCGGCACAGATGATATGGGACACACGTATCCCGGCGCTGTTGTTCCATTCGGATTGGTGCAGTTAAGTCCGGAAACCGATTCCGTTCTCTATAACAACGGAAAAAATTATAATCCCGATGTTTACAAGTACTGCGCTGGATATCAGTATGCGGATAAAACCATAACCGGATTTTCACACACCCACCTGAACGGCACGGGTCATTCCGATCTGGGAGATTTTTTAATGATTCCCACGACGGGAAAAATAAAATTTAATCCGGGCACAAAGGATATTCCCGGCAGCGGATACAGATCGAGATTCTCGCACGATAAAGAGAGCGCCAAACCGGGATACTATTCCGTTCATCTTGACGACTATAATATAGATGTTGAACTTACAGCAACCGAACACGCCGGGTTTCATAAATATAAATTTCCTAAGAATAGTGACGCACATGTAATTCTAGATCTCACTTCCGGCATATATAATTATGACGGCAAAGTCGTATGGTCTTCTGTAAGAGTTGAAAACAAAACTTTGGTCACAGGTTTCCGGCAGACAAACGGATGGGCGCGTACGCGCTATGTCTACTTCGCCATGGAATTTTCGAGACCGATTAAATCTTATCAGCTTAGAAATGACGAACAAAGTGTGTACGGCGGCTTCTGGCGGAAATTTAATCAGAATGAAAATTTTCCCGAGAGAGCCGGGCATAAGGTGAAATGCGCATTCAACTTTGATGCTATGGACGGCGGAGAAATTTTAGTAAAAGTTGGGTTGAGCGGTGTAAGCACACGAAACGCGCTGCAAAATCTGAAAGCGGAAATTCCGGGATGGGATTTTAACAAGGTAGTGAAAAACGCAAAAGAAAAATGGAACAAAGAACTTTCCAAAATTACTATCCAGGCTGATGAAGAGAGAAAAATTAATTTTTACACAGCGATGTATCACAGCTTTTTGAATCCGAATATTTTTTCCGATGTGAACGGAGAATACCGCGGACTCGATCAGAATATTCATAAATCCGCAAAGTCCGTTAACTATACAACTTTTTCTCTGTGGGACACTTACCGCGCGCTTCATCCTCTCTACACAATTATTCAGCAGAAGCGTTCCGGAGATATTGTAAATTCCATGATTGAGCATTACGAACAGAGTGTTCACAAAATTTTGCCGGTTTGGTCGCATTGGGCAAATGAAAACTGGTGCATGATCGGATATCACGCGGTGCCCGTTCTTGCGGATGCGCTGATGAAAGGAATAGGCGGTTTCGATAAGAATAAAGCTTTCGAAGCCGTAATTGCCAGCTCGAATTATGAACCGTATGACGGAATCGGAGGATACAAAAAATACGGCTATGTGCCGGAAGATCTGAGCTCCAACTCTGCATCCAAAACTCTTGAATATGCTTACGACGACTGGACTATATATAAGATGGCGGAAAAATTGGGAAGGAAAAAGGAAGCCGAAGAATATTTGAAGCGCGCCAACAGCTACAAAAATATTTTTGATCCGAAGACCGGATATCTCCGCGCTAAAAAAACCGACGGCACATTTAAACTCCCGTTCGATCCGCTCAGCGTTGTTAATCAGGGCTACATTGAAGGTAACGCATGGAACTATTCCCTCTATGTTCCGCATGATATAAAAGGATTTATGAAACTTATCGGCGGAAAAGAAAAATTAGTTACGTGGCTCGATTCGCTTTTCACATTTGACCTGCCGGATAAATATTTCGGCGAGAGCGAGGATGTAACAAAAGTCGGAATGATCGGAAATTATGTCCACGGAAATGAGCCCTCGCATCATGTTCCGTATATGTATAATTACGCCGGAATGCCGTGGAAGACTCAGGAGCGAATTCATCAGATCGTAAATACAATGTACAAGCCGGAACCGCACGGTTTATGCGGCAATGACGATTGCGGTCAAATGTCCGCCTGGTATATATTCAGCGTCATGGGGTTTTATCCGGTTGCGCCCGGAAGCAATGAATATGTGATCGGCAGCCCGTGTGTTGCAAGCGCAGTTATAAATCTGGAGAACGGTAAAAAATTTATTGTCGCCGCAGAAAATCTTTCAGAAAAAAATATCTATATAAAAGAAGTTTTTCTGAACGGGAAAAAAATCGACAGAAGCTACATAACTCACGGTGAAATTATAAACGGAGGCAGTTTAAAGTTTGTGATGCAGAATCAGCCTAATAAAAATTGGGCGGTCGGAATAAATTCCCTGCCGTATTCATTAAACAATTCGGAGAAGTAAAATGGGCGTTCTCTATTTCTCAAAAATTAAATACGCAATTGTTTTTTTTCTTTTTTTAATTCTAACCGGCGGAATTTTCTTATCGGCCGGGAATGATCTTCAGAATTTAGCCGATTACATAAATCCTCTGATCGGAACTCAGGGGGAAGGAAATGTTTATCCGGGTCCTGCAGCTCCGCACGGAATGGTTCAGCTTGGTCCCGATACCGATAGAAGAAGCTGGGAAACCGCTTCCGGATATGAATATGGAGACAGCGTGCTGATAGGATTCAGTATGCAGCATTTGAGCGGCACGGGCATCCCTGATCTTGGAGATTTTTTAATTATGCCGTCTGTGGGCAAATTAAAATTCACGCCGGGCACGGTAGAGAAAAAAGATAAAAACGGAAACCGGCATTTTATTCAGGACCCAGATTCCGGCTACTGCACAAAATTTTTTCATAAAGATGAAATTGCCAAAGCCGGATATTATTCCGTTAAACTTCCGGAACACAATGTGCTCGTTGAACTTGCCGCAACCGAACGCGCGGGCTTTTTAAAATTTACATTTCCTAAAACCGACAGCGCAAACATAATGATGGATCTTGCAGAAGTTCTGCAGTGGAATGTAAAATGGTCAAGCGTCCGCGCAGAAAGTAAAACTTTAGTAACCGGCTATCATCTAGTAAACGGATGGGCAAAAGAACGGCATCTCTATTTTGCCGCCCGATATTCTAAACCCTATGATGATTTCGGAATAATTCAAAATGGAAAAAAAGTAATCTATAATACTGCGAGATTCAGAAGCCGTTACGAAGCCGCATCACCCAACATTCAGTACTACACAACCTATTCCACAAAAGATAAAGAAGTAATAATGGTCAAAGTGGGAATCTCCGCCGTGAGCAGCGCCAATGCAATGATGAATTTGGATAAAGAAATTCCCGACTGGAATTTTGATAAAGTTGTAAACGATACACGCGCTAAGTGGAATAAAGAGATGCAGAAGATGAGAATTGAAGGAACCAGGGAAGAAAAAGAAACTTTCTATACCTCTCTTTATCATTGTCTGCTTACACCTACCATTTATCAGGATGTGAACGGTGAATACCGGGGTCTCGATCAAAATATTCACAAAGCGAAGGGATTTACAAACTATGCAATCTTTTCTCTGTGGGATACTTACCGCGCGGTTCATCCGCTTTTTAACCTGATCCAGCCCGAAAGAAATGCGGATATGATCAATTCGATGCTGGCTCACTATGATCAAAGCGTGGAACATCTTCTTCCGGTCTGGTCATTGAACAATAATGAAACCTGGTGCATGATCGGATACCACGCCGTTCCCGTTATTGCGGACGCCGTTATGCAGGGAATAAAAGGATTTGATTACGAGAGGGCTTACGAAGCGTGCAAAAATACCGCAATGAATCCGAATTACGATTCGGTAGCCGAGTATGCAAAAATCGGCTATGTCCCTTTCGATCACGAAAACGAGTCGGTCTCTAAAACTCTTGAATACGCATTTGATGATTACTGCATTGCTCAGATGGCAAAAAAACTCGGGAAGAAAAATGATTATGAATATTTTATGAAACGGTCGACCGGTTATAAAAATATTTTCGATCCTTCCACAAATTTAATGCGCGGAAAAGATTCAAAAGGAAATTGGAGAACTCCGTTCGATCCGCACGGCTACATTGACGATATGATGAAGCGCGATATTACTGAAGGAACAAACTGGCAGTACAGTTGGTATGTTCCTCAGGATGTGAATGCCCTGATCAAACTTCAGGGAGGCAAAGAAAAATTCGCGGCTAAACTTGATACTCTATTTATGGAACAAAAGAAGGGAGAAGCGGAAAAGGGTTCGGAAGATATTCTGGGGCGCTTCGGAGAATACTGGCACGGCAACGAACCGGCCCATCATGTGACTTATCTTTATAATTTCGCGGGTGCGCCGTGGAAGACCCAGAAACTTATCCGCGATATTATGGAAACTCAGTACGGCAACAAACCGAATTCACTCTGCGGTAATGACGACTGCGGACAGATGTCCGCTTGGTATCTATTCAATACTATGGGATTTTATCCAATCGCCCCAAGCAGTAATCAATATGTAATCGGAACTCCGTGCGCTAAAAAAGTAATCATGAAGCTCGGAAATGGAAAAACTTTTACTACCGTCGCGGAAAATTTTTCTAAAGAGAATATCTACATTCAATCCGTTATTTTGAACGGAAAGAATTGGAATAATTATATAATTCCGGCAGCCGAAATAAGCAAAGGCGGCTCGCTTGTTTTTGTCATGGGAGAAAAACCGAATAAGAATTGGGCGGTTTCACAAAATTAGCGGCGGAATTAGAGAAACAATTGAACCAGCCGTAAACCCGATTCGTCTAATTTCTGTCTTCAAAAAAACTTTAGAGGCAGAGAATGGAACGAAGAGAGTTTACACAAAAAATACTTGCGCTGGGCGTTTGTCCCGCTGTTCTGATGAACTTGACCGGAACAGATATGGAAGCAAAAACGGCGCATTCGGATGATAAGGTTTTTGAGCAGATTAAACGGGAAAAGGAATTTATTGAAAATTGGCTGAGTGATCTACTTGATTCGATGGACAAAAGCATTGACCGCGAAACACAAGTGAAAATAGTGGAAGGATGCGGACGGGGATGTTTTAACAGATTTCAGTTTAAAAAAGATATTGCCAATAAAGCCGATGGGGAACTGGAAAAATTAATTGAAGCATATTCGAAGAATTATGAAATATGGAAAGAAGAAAATACGGTTCATATTCGCTACGGAGAAATATCCAATGGATGCTATTGTCCCGCTGCAAAATACCGCACACCAAAACCGAATGATCTTCATTGTGAATGCTCGCGCACAACGCATCAGACTATTTTTGAAATGGCTCTAAAAAGACAATTTAAAATTGATATCGCAGAAAGCGTGCGCCGCGGCGGAAAAACCTGCCACTTTATAGTTCATTTGACTTAAAGCAGAGGCAAAACAACTATTTTCAACAAATGTAAAAGTATTGTAAAAGTTGATTTTGCACACCAAATCCGATCGAATCGTTTCCGCGTAATAATTATTTTTGAACTCGAAGGAAAGAATTGCGGTAAAGAAATTCTTTCTTTCCGATTTTGAATTAATATTCCGGAAACAAAAATGATTAAAGCTAAAGGACACACATTTCATATTCCCGTTCTGGGCGTTGCTTTCTCCGTCGATGCGCCGGTTAAAGTTGCTAAATACGGTATCTCTTCCGTTGTCTCGCTCGTGGATGATTCGCTGATGGAAAAACTTCGCGGACATTATCTTAAAAAAATCGGCGAGGAATATATTCCAATTGAGGAGAAAACCGGAGACGCGCGCGCCAAAAGAACAACCGCATATCTCAACACTCTGAATAAAATTGTTGAAAGCGATTTTGAATCGTTGAAAAATTCTCCGTTCGAAGAGGGAAGCGAGATTACAAAGTATTTCGACATGCTGCCTGAAACTTCGGAATTGAAAAAACTATTCGTCGAAATGAAGGAAGAAAAAAATGAATCTGTAAAAATATCTCTGCAGAAAAAACTGCGCGATGAAATTTACAAGGGCTCCGTTGATGTAAATATCATGACGAAATTAGATAAAGCAAATTATGATTCCGATGGGAACCAGCTTTCAAATGAATTCAACGATGCTCACGCAGCCCTTCGGGGATTTGCAGAAAGTGATTTGAACGCCTCAATTATTTTTTCTGCCGGCATGAATCCGAAACTTTACAGCTACGCAGAAACATTTAATGATTTCTATCCGGATGCTGAAGGAAAATTTAAAAAGAGGATTGTTATTAAAGTTAGCGATTACAGGTCGGCGTTAATCCAGGGAAAATTTCTTGCAAAAAAAGGTTTGTGGGTTTCCGAATTCAGAATTGAATCGGGATTAAATTGCGGAGGGCATGCGTTTGCAACCGACGGCTTGCTGCTCGGACCAATCCTTCAGGAATTCAAGGATAAAAGAGAAGAACTGCTGAATGAGATTAAGGGAATTTATCTGCCGGCATTGAAGAAAAAAAATATTCTTATAGATGAAGAAAAACTTTCTTATGATGTTACCGTTCAGGGCGGCGTTGGAAAATGGAGCGAACATGAATTTCTGATCCGCAATTACGGTGTGAAATCTGTAGGCTGGGGCAGCCCGTTTCTTTTGGTTCCGGAAGTAATGAATGTTGACGACTACACGCTTCAGAAACTTGCGGACGCAAAAGAGGATGACCTTTATCTCAGCGGCATCTCGCCGCTTGGAGTTCCCTTCAATAGTCTCCGCAACAACAGCAAAGACCTTGAAAAAATGGAAAGAGTTGCTGCCGGAAAACCGGGAAGCGGATGTCCGAAGAAATTTCTTATCTCAAATAAAGATTATTCCGATAAGCCTCTCTGCACAGCATCTGTTACTTTTATAAATAAAAAACTTTCCGATCTGAAAAACAGCGGACTGACCGACGAGGAATATCAAAAAGAATTCGACAAAACGGTTGATAAAGTTTGCCTCTGCGAAGGTCTTACCGTAAGCGGCTTAATTGTAAATAATATTGATACGCACAAACAGAGCCGCGCGGTTTCGGTTTGCCCGGGCCCGAATCTGGCATATTTCTCTAAAATTGTCACACTCCAAGAGATGGTAGACCACATCTACGGAAGAACAGATATTGTTACTAATCCCGCCAGACCGAATATGTTTGTTAAGGAGCTCGAACTCTATGTCGATTATCTGAAGAAAAAAATCGAGGAGATCGATTATAAATTTTCCGACAAAGAGGAAGAATTCTTCAACACATTTACTACTAATCTTCTGGACGGAATAGCTTACTACGGAAAAATGATCGACGAAATTATAGAGGAATCAGATTCCGTCAGAGACGCTATAAGAGAGGGCGTTGCGTCACTGGAGCAGAAACTCCTCTCGATCTTTTCCGTCGATGTCGCCATCGATTGATTTTTTTGATTGAACCGGGGGCAATTAAATTTAATTGCCCCGTCTCTCCAATTGCCGCCGCATTTAATCCGAATAATAAGCCTGAATTATTTTCATTGAATATTATCTTTCATTAACTCATATTTAAGCGCCTAACAAAAAAGGGGAAGGCCATGAAAGAAAATAAAATACTACGAAAAATTTTGAGTGGTTTGCTTTCGGTTGTTTTTATGCTGAGCACAACGGTCTGCGGCGCTAAAACTATAAGGGGAATAGTTCTTGATAAAAACATGATCAAACCCATTCCCGGAAGCACGGTCATGCTGATTGATAAAAACAAAATTTACGCCGTTGCGCTGACGGACAGCTCCGGCGTTTTCGCTTTTAAAAATATAGAGCTTGAGAGATTTAATTTCAGAGTAAAAAGAATCGGTTACGCGGAAGCGTTTGTCGGTCCGATGCTGATGTCGAAAATTGATACGCTGAATCTTACGGTTAAACTTGACGAGACTGAAATTGTGATGGAGGAACAGGTCGTTAGTGAAAAGAAAATCTATGACGATCTTGTCAAAATCGGTTTCTACAACAGGAAAGAGATGGGAATAGGTAAATATATAACGCCGCCGGATTTGAGGAAAAGACATTTTTCATTTGTTTCCGATCTCTTGGTTGGAATACCCGGATTGATAGTTAAACGCGGTCAGTTTGGAATGCTCGAAATATTTTCGAATAGAGCGTTGAATTCTGCATTAGGACCGTCAGGCCCGGTTACAATTTACGTCGACGGCATGCAGCTTGACAGACCCGAAGATCTCGATATGTTAAACGCTTCTGATATTGCCGCAGTTGAATTCTATAATATTTCAACATCCCCTTCGGAATATTACGGAGCATCGGGATCTCTTCTTCTCTGGACAAAAAAATAATTACCGGTCTGAATTTAAATAAACTCTGGGAACGCGCGTGTTGATGTTGGTTAAAACTTCGTAAGGAATTGTTCCCGCCCATTCCGCAAGTTCTTCAACGGAAATTTTATTTGTTCCGTCTGAACCGAATAAAATTATTTCGTCTCCGTTGTATGCCGAATCTTTTTCAATATTAACAACAATCTGGTCCATCGAAATTCTTCCGATTACAGGATATCTTTTTCCGCGCAGAAGAACTTCCGCTTTGTGAGACATGCTTCTGAAATATCCGTCCCCGTATCCGACCGGAATTGTAACAGAGCGAACATCGTGATCGCACTGCCATGTTAATCCATATCCCACGGGATGGTTTGCCTTAATCACTTTAAAATAAACCACAAGAGATTTCCATGTAGAGGCCGGTTTAACTTCTATTGTATGAGAAATTTCTAAGGAAGGATAAACACCGTAGAGTAAAAGACCGGGCCGCACCATATCCAGATTTGCTTCCGGCATCTGAAGTATTGAGCCGGATTTTGAGATATGCCTTATTGGAAATTGAAGAGAATGCTTTTCATAAAATCTCAGCACCTCAAAAAATCTTTCAAGCTGTAGGCGCGTGTAATCCAGCTCTTTGTTGTCGGAATTTGCAAAGTGAGAAAATATTCCTTCCACTTCTAAATTTTTGCATTTCAAACTTTCCCGCAAAAGATTTTCCGCCGAGTAATAATGAACGCCGATCCTTTCCATTCCCGTATCTATCTTGAGATGAACTTTCGCTTTTATCTTCATAGAAGTTGCAATCTCATCTATCTGTTTTAATTTTTCTATCGATGATGCGGTTATGGTGAGATCATATTTCAAAAAATGAGGAATCTGATTTCCCCAAATTCCTCCGAGAACGAGGACGGGGATTTTGATTCCGTTCTGACGCAGTAAAATTCCCTCTTCAAGAACAGCAACGCCTACAGAATCCGCTCCAAGTTTTTCCATCAGCTGCGCCACCCTTACCAGTCCGTGCCCGTATGCGTTGGCTTTCAGGATCGGCATCATCTTTGCGTTTCCGACATGATTTTTTATCGCTCTGAAATTATCCGAAAGAATATTTAAGTCTATCTCCAGCCGCGTCGGCCTGATGATTTCGTCGCTGCTTATGGTGGCGTGATTTATAATTTGGTCCATAATGACGGTTATTTGTTTCTACAAACATAAGATTTTTGAAGAAGAGTATATTCTTTTTCTGCACATTAATATTTAGTCCCTTATTTTTGATACGGTCTTAAATTTTTTCTCAAATCGAATGAAAATACTATTTATCGGCGGAACTGGAGTGATAAGCTCGGCATGCTCAAATTTATGCGCCGAGAAGGGATTTGACCTTTTCCTTCTGAATAGGGGGACTTCATTCCGCACACCTCCGGCGAAGGCAAAAATATTAATCGGAGATATAAGAGATAAACGGAACGTTGAAGAGCTGATTAAAAATGAAAACTTTGATGCGGTTGTAAATTGGATCGGTTACAGCGAAGAGCATGTTAAGACTGATTATGAACTGTTCAGCGGAAAAACCAAACAGTATATTTTTATCAGCTCGGCTTCGGCATATCAGAAACCGCCGGCAAAATTGCCCATAACCGAGGACGTTCCGCTGTTTAATCCGTATTGGGAATATTCTCAGAAGAAAATAGAAGCGGAAAAATTTTTAACAACAGTTTTTCGCGAACGCGGATTCCCGGTTACAATTTGCAGACCTTCGCATACGTACGATAGAACGAAATTGGCTCTGTACGGAAATTATACCGTGCTGAACAGAATGAGGAAAAACAAGAAAATTGTAATTCACGGAGACGGAGAATCTAAGTGGACGCTCACAAACGCAAAAGATTTTGCCCGCGGATTTATCGGTCTTCTAGGCAATCAGGACACCGTCGGGGAGGCATATCATATCACATCCGATGAAGTGCTTACATGGAATCAGATTTCAAAAATCATTTCGGAAAAAATGGGATGCGGGCTGAACGCGGCATACCTGCCTCCGGAACATATTGTAAAATACGATGCGGAATGGGGAAAAAGTATTTTGGGAGACAAAATGTTCGACACGGTTTTTGATAATTCCAAGATCAGAAAAATCGTTCCGGATTTTAAAGCCGAAATTCCATATGCCCGCGGCGTGGAAGAAATAATAGAATGGTATTCTAAAAAAGAAAATCAGGCAGTCGACGAAAAGCTGGACGCTTTAATGGACAAAGCGATTGCGGAATACAAAAATAATTAGCAGAAAGAATATTGAAATGAGTATGAAATACTTTAAAACATTTTTTTTAAGCGCTGTTTGTTTTTTTTTAATTTCAGCGCCCGCTGCTATTTCTCAAACCCGGAATGAATTTAACACGAATGCACCCGTCACTCTTCACAGAGCGGAAGTAATAAAAATAAAGTCTTCGTCGAACGGAGTTACATACCCGATTAATGTTGCTCTGCCCGGAAGTTATTTTGTTTCCGGTAAAGCATATCCGGTAGTTTATATGCTCGACGCATATTCGTCATTCGGAATGGTGACGGAGATGGCGAGGCTTTTGGCCTCCAGCCGCGAACTCCCCGAAATTATTCTTGTGGGAATCTCTTCTGAGGGGGGATCAAAAGAATTTGTGTTTAACCGGTCAAGAGATTATACTCCTACACAGATCCGGACGGAAAAACTGCCGCAGGAACTGCGCAGCGCAATTCCCGTCTCCGGAGGTGCCGAAAAATTTCTCAAATTCATAAAAGAAGAACTGATTCCATTTGTCGAAACAAAATACAGAACTGCGCCCGGCGACAGAACACTGGCAGGCCATTCCCTGGGCGGGCTGTTTGTTTTTTATTCGCTTTTTGCTCAGCCCGAATTATTTAAAAGATATGTCGCAATAAGTCCGGCATTGGTATGGGATGACGAATGGGTTCTGAAGAACGAAGAAGTATTTTTTGCAGATCATAAATCAATAAATGCCGCATTATATACTTCGGTCGGCTCCAAAGAGGAACAGTCCTTTATCTCCTCATGGAAAAAATTGACCGCTGAGATACAGAGACGCAATTATTCGCTGCTTAAACTGAAAACAGAAACAGCCGCCGATGAAACGCACTACACAATTATGCCTCAAATTATAACGCACGGTCTGAAGTCTGTTTTTGAGATGATGCCGGTCGAGAATTAAGATTTAATTAATGTTTATTATTTCAATCAATTTAACAGTTCGGAGAATTAATTTTGGAAATTATAGAGATAGTCGGTTACGCCGGATCGGTGCTGGTCGCGGTTTCGCTTATGATGAGTTCAATTGTGAGACTGCGCGTTATAAACTTATTCGGGGCGCTTGTTTTTTCAACTTACGGTTTTATAATCGGCGCGCTTCCGGTGGGATTCCTTAACGGATTCATTGCCCTCGTTGATATCTATTATCTTATCGAGATTTTTACAACCAAAGAATATTTTCGCGTTCTGGAAGTGAAACACGATTCCGAATACCTGAAATATTTTTTAAAATTTCATGAGAAAGAGATAAGAAAATTCATTCCAACATTTTCGTTTGAACCGGGAGAAGGCTGGCTCGTTCTTTTCATCCTTCGAAATTCAATTCCGGCCGGATTAGTTTGCGCAGAGTATCACGATTCGGAACATCTGTTCCTTAATTTGGATTTTGCAATTCCGGGTTATAGAGATTTCAAAATGGGCAAATATGTGTTCCCCAAAATATTTGAAACTCACCGAGTGAAAAAAATATACAGCGAACCGGGGAATAAAATGCATGAACAGTATCTGATTAAAATGGGATTTGTAAAATCAGAGCTGGACGGCAAACCGGTTTATCTGCTCGAAAGCAAAAAATAATTATAAGAGACGGGATGAATAAAATAATATTTGAAGCGTGTGTGGATTCATTTGAAAGCGCTCTCGCGGCTCAGAACGGGGGCGCGGACAGAATTGAATTGTGCGCAGACCTTCTTGAAGGGGGAATAACCCCGTCTGCCGGATTGATTCAGTTAGTTGTCGAGAAATTGAAAATCCCGGTTATGGTGATGATACGTCCCCGCGGCGGCGATTTTCTTTATTCGGAAAATGAATTCGAAGAGATGAAACGCGATATAAGTATTATTAAAAATTTCAATCCGGCCGGATTTGTCTTTGGAATTTTAAGTGAAGACGGCACCGTTGATAAAATCCGCACTAAATCTCTTGTAGAAGCCGCGCGACCGCTGAAGGCAACCTTTCACCGCGCTTTCGATATGACGAGAGATCCCTTGGAAGCGCTTGATGATCTTATTGAATTGGGAGTCGACCGGGTACTGACTTCAGGGCAGGAATTGGACGTAGAGAGAGGAATTGAAACTCTTAGAAAATTTGTAGAATACGCCGGAGAAAAAATTATTATAATGCCCGGCGGCGGAGTGAACGAATTTAACGCCGCTGAAATTCTCAAAGCGAGCGGCGCAAAAGAGATTCACGCTTCCGCAAGAGAAAAAAAAGAGAGCGCTATGAAATTCAGAAATCCTAAAACTACAATGAGCGATTCCAGCAGCATGCCCGAATACGAGCTCATGGTTACATCTGAAAAAAGAGTGAGCGCAATAAAAAAAATAATCGGCCAGGTTCAATTTTGAATTCAACCAAGGAGGCATCGGAATGAAAAAAATATTTTATCATATTTTATCTCTCTTCATAATCATTTCGGCTGCGGTAAATGCGCAAAATCCGAGATTCTTAATTTCTTTCGGATCTGAAGCGGGCAATTTGCCGGTTGACGGAAGGGTGCTGCTTCTGATATCTAATAATAATTCTGACGAGCCGAGATTTCAGATAGGAGAGGGACCGTCAACGCAGCTGGTATTCGGCAAGGATGTTAACAGCCTTAAGCCGGGCGAGTCTGTGGAGATAGATAATTCCGTATTCGGGTTTCCGGTAAAAAGTTTAAGCGAGCTGCCGAAGGGAGAATACTATGTCCAGGCGCTTCTACATAAATATGAAACGTTTCATCTGTCAAACGGAAAAACAGTTAAACTGCCAATGGACAGGGGAGAAGGACAGCAGTGGAACAGAGCGCCGGGAAATTATTTCAGCATCCCGCAAAAAATTTATGTCGACCCTTCTCAAAAGGATCCTTATAAAATTGTTATGAATAAAATAATTCCTCCGCTTCCGGAACCGAAAGAGAGCAAATATGTAAAGCATATAAAGATCAAAAGCGAACTGCTTACCAAATTCTGGGGCAGACCGATCTATCTTGCCGCGTTCGTTCTGCTTCCGTACGGATTCGACGAACACCCCGACGCCCGATATCCGCTTGTAATTAATCACGGGCATTTTCCGAACTCAATTTCAGCGTTCAGAGAAACTCCTCCCGATACGAATTTATCACCCGATTACAGCGAGCGGTTCCACTGGAAAGGTTACAATAAAACCGTTCAGGAATATTCTTATAAAATGTTTAACGAATGGACTTCACCCGATTTTCCGAGAATGCTTCTGATCGAGATTCAACACGCAAATCCGTACTATGACGATTCGTACGCAGTTAATTCCGAAAATCTTGGTCCCTACGGCGATGCAATTACTTATGAACTGATTCCCGCAATCGAAAAAAAATTCAGAGGAATCGGAAAAGGGTGGTCCCGCTTTTTGTACGGCGGTTCAACCGGCGGTTGGGAATCTTTGGCCGCGCAGATCTTTTATCCCGATGAGTATAACGGATGCTGGGCTGCCTGCCCGGATCCAATCGATTTCCGGTCGTATACAATAGTTAATATATACGATGACAAGAACGCATACTATTTAGACAATACCTGGAAAAAAACTCCGCGCCCCGGAACGCGCAACTATCTTGGTCAAATAAGCGCGACTCTGGAAGAGGCAAATCATCTTGAACTCGCGCTCGGCGAGAACTCTAGATCGGGCGGACAGTGGGATATATGGCAGGCGGTGTTTTCGCCAATGGGTGCGGACGGTTATCCAAAACCGGTCTGGAATAAACTGACGGGAGAAATAGATCATAATATTGCGCAGTATTGGAAAGAAAATTTTGATCTGAGATATATTCTTGAACGGGACTGGAACAAACTTGGAAACAAACTAAAAGGAAAGATTCATATCTATGTCGGCGAGGCGGATAATTTTTATCTGAACAATGCCGTATATCTGATGGAAGATTTTCTGCGGAATACAAAAGATCCGTTTTACGATGGTGAAATTGATTACGGCGCCAGAGCGGAACATTGCTGGAACGGAGATCACGATCAGCCGAACGCTATTTCACGGCTCCGTTATGCGCAGATGTATTTTCCGAAAATTGTAAAACGCATTTTAGAATCGGCCCCCAAAGATGCAGATCTTACAAGCTGGAGATATTAATTGAACGATTCAGAAAAAATATTTTCTTTCGAAATTTTATTTGAAAATGCGGAACTGATTGCCGCAAATAAGCCGGCGGGCATCTCTTCTATCTCCGAAAACGATACGTCAATTGAAACGCTTCATTCGCTTTTAGAAAAAAAATATTCGCAGAAACTGTTTATTGTCCACCGGCTGGATAAAGAGGTAAGCGGAATAATTTTATTTGCAAGAAATTCACGCGCTCATAAATTTTTTAACGACCAGTTCGCGGAACGCAAAATTAAAAAGTTTTATACCGCGCTTGTTCACGGGAGCGTGAAAGACGAAGAGGGAATAATAAAAAGACCGATTAGGGAATTCGGCTCGGGCAGAATGGGAGTGGATGATAAAAAGGGAAAACCGAGCGAAACAAAATTCAAAGTAACCCGCAGGTTTAAAGACTTTACGCTGCTCGAATTGAATCCCTCCACCGGGCGCCGCCACCAGCTTCGGGTTCACCTTTATTCCATCGGTCATTCGATAGTCGGAGATTTGCGTTACGGAGATAGAAATATTCAGGAAAAGTTTCCGCGGCTGATGCTTCATGCCAAAAGTCTGGAATTCAAAATGACGGACGGATCAATTAAAAAGATTGAAGCAGATTTGCCGTATTTATTCAAAGAAGAGATTGAAAAAGCGGCCGAATAAACTCAGCCGCTTTGAATATTAATTTTGTTTCTTAACGAGCTCGTCGTAAGTTTTTTCCAGATTCATTTTACGCGCGCCCTCCCATCTCTCTTTAAGTCCGCCGAACCCGGGTACCTCGCCGGATGCGGCAATTACTTCTTTTGATTTTCCTGTTTTTATGCCGGCTGAAACAAATTCAATTAAAGCGGTTAAATAATTTTGCATCGCGAGAATATCCGTCATGCTGCCGGTCGTCAGGTCGTCCGAAGCGCCGTGGCCGAAAATGAAAAGAGTGTCTTTCGAATAGAATTTTGAGATTCTCTCCAGCACGTTTGGCCAGTTTTCAATCGATCCGCCCCCGTTTGAATCTATGAACGGATAAGTCCTGTTGAAGACAAGATCGCCGACATGCGCTACATTGGTCCTCTGAAAATGAATTACGGAATCGCCTCCCGTATGCGCGGGTCCGAAATATTTTGCGGATACCACCTCTTTTCCTATCTCCTGTGTCCATTCTTTTTTAAAAGTAAAATTCGGATATGCCTGCGGTTTGGAGGGATCGTTGCCGTAATTTTTTTCCTGGAGCGCTTTGCAGTTTTCGTGTGCTATTATTCTATCTGCGAAATCTTTTAAATAGATATTTCCCGAAGTATGATCGCCGTGATGATGAGTATTGAAAAGAAGATCTATTCTTCTTGCCGATTTTTTCCGCAGTTCGGCAAGCATGTTTTTTGCCGAATCCGGAAATTGAGAGTCAACAACCACTACGGCATCATCGGCGGCATACCATCCTATGGTGCCCCCTTTTTCCAGGTAGATTCCGCAATCGCCGCGCAATGTTTTAAAACTTCCGGCGGGAGGATTAAAAATCTTTCCAAAATTTATCGAAGCGGGAATAAAAAATCCGCCCGCTAAAAGAGAAGATGTTCTTAAAAATTCTTTACGTGTTAATTTCATTATAATCTCTTTTCTTTTTGATTACCGGCAAATTTACCATAAAACTTATTTGTGTTGCAAGAAGTTCTAATTCCAAGAGGAGTTCATTCTGCGCATTCCATCGGGTTTATTTAGAGAGTTATAGAAATATTCATATTTAAATATTAATTTATAGCCAGTATTAAACAATATTTCATTTCAATGGCACATCCCAAAACGTTAAAGGCAATTGATTTCTTCTGTTCCATCGGCGGCATGACATATGGATTTAGGCAGGCCGGGATTAATGTTATAGCAGGAATAGATATAGATTCATCTTGCAAAGAAACCTACGAATACAATAACCCCGGATCGAAGTTTATAGAAGCCGATGTGATGGATTTAACTTTTGACGATTTGAAAGAAAAAACCGGAATAAAAGAGAATGACGACAATCTTATTTTTATCGGTTGTAGTCCGTGTCAGTATTGGAGTATAATAAACACAGTTAAGACAAAATCAGAGAAAACGAAAAACCTTCTAACAGATTTTCAAAGATTTGTGGAACATTTTAAACCCGGATACGTTGTTGTTGAAAACGTTCCGGGAATTTTGAAGAAAGCCGATGAAAGCGGATTGACTAATTTTATTCGTATGCTTGAAGATGGGGGTAATTATAGAGTTGATAAGGGAATTTTAAACGCAAATCATCACGGTGTTCCGCAGAAAAGAAGACGGTTCTCTTTAATCGCATCGCGAGTAAATAAACAAATCTCACTTCCTCTTCCCAACAAGGGCCCCGCCCCAACAGTAAAAGATTATATAGGAACGAACAACGGATTTGAAAAAATTCCGAATAATCATAAAGACAAAACCGACTTTATTCACACGACGGCAAGGCTTAGTAATAAGAATTTGAAAAGAATTATAAAAACGACCAAGAACGGCGGGAGCAGATGCGATTGGAAAGACAATGATGAACTGCAATTAGAGTGTTACAAAAAAAGTCCCGACGGCTTTCGCGATATTTACGGAAGAATGTCTTGGGACAAGCCGGCGCCGACAATAACGACAAAATTTCACAGCATTTCGAACGGAAGATTCGGACATCCCAAGGAGAATAGAGCAATTTCATTGAGAGAAGGCGCGACATTACAAACTTTCCCCAAAACATATGTGTTTAAAGAGAAAAGCATAAGCAAAGTAGCAAAACAAATTGGCAATGCAGTCCCTCCAAATCTTGCCTTTTTAATCGCAAAACAAATAATATAGCAAATATATGACTGGGGATATTGAAAATCTAATTGAAACAATTAAACTAATACAGTCTCGAAACCAATTCAAAAATTATATCGATTATATTCAATTTCCTTTCTATAGAAACTTGGAATTGGATCAAAGAATTAATTTTTCCTTTCCATTAACGGTTTTTGTTGGGCCAAATGGTAGCGGTAAAAGTTCAACTCTCCATGCAATACAAGGATGCCCTGAAGGTTACACGCCGTACAAGTTCTGGTTTTCGACCGCACTCGACCCTGTAGTAGATGTTCTGGACAGTAGGAAATTGAGGCATTCATTTTTTTATGGATACAAAGATCCAACTGGAGTTGAATTACAGGTAGCTAAGGCGAGAATTAAAAGGAAGAATAATCCTAATTATTGGGAAACTAGCAGACCATTGATCAGTTATGGAATGAATCCTCCACCAGAAGGCCGCGAAAGAAATGATCCGATTACAAAAAATGTTGTGCATATAGACTTTCGCTCTATATTAAGCGCCTTTGATAAGTATTTCTATTTTGAAACACCGTCACAAAATTTAGCTGCAAAAACAAAACAAGAATATTTGAGAACTAGATCTGAGCGTGTAAAAAAAATATTCAGTGGGGAACACAGAAGATACTTGGATAGAAACTCAAACGAATTTAACAGTCCGGTAGTCGAGCTAATTCCGACAGAATTAAGTGAAATAAGCAGAATCCTTGGGAAAGAATATGTTGAGGGAAAAATATTAAGACATAGATTATTTCATAACTGGGGGGATTCCGTCTTGCTGAAAACAAATTTTCATACGTATTCAGAAGCTTTTGCGGGAAGCGGAGAAATGTCGGTTGTTATGCTTGTGAGATTGGTCCTACAGGCGGAAGAATATTCGCTGATAGTATTAGACGAACCTGAGGTATCTCTTCACCCGGGAGCTCAAACAAAACTAAAACTCTTTCTCTTAGATCAAATAAAAAAGAAAAAACACCAAATAGTTATTTCTACGCACTCCGCCTCCTTAATTGAAGGATTACCAAAAGAGGCCATTAAGGTTTTTTTCCAAAAAGAAGATTCTGGTAAATTTATCGTGAAAGAGAATATATCGCCGGAAGAAGCATTTTATTTTATTGGAAAACCTCTTGATGAAAAAACATTACTTGTTGTTGAAGATAAACTGGCCAAAAAAATAATTGACAAAGTACTTACAAAATTAGGTCCAGAAGTAAAAAATCGCTTTCAAGTCCAAGCAATACCTGGAGGGGCAGAGACAATTAGTAAACATTATATTCCCATTTATTGTAATACAAATAATGCTAGATGCTTTTTTTTGTTAGATGGAGATAAAAAGCGAGTTGAACATCTGTTCGAAACAGGGACTCTTCAAGCGCAAGATGAAAATGAAGCATTTCTAAGTCTAAAAATTAAAGAACAAACCGGCTGTGATATTAAATTTCTGGTGGATGGTAATACCGAGGGAGGAAATGTAGGCCAACGAATAACAATGATGATTGATTTTTTAAAGTATTATGGAGAACACGTAAGATATTTTCCACAGAAAACCCCCGAAGATATTATTTGGTATGATCAAGTTGTCGAGCAAAAATTAAACAAACAAGACTATGAACAAAATATTGATCAAATAAATTTATTAAGAACCAGTAAACAAAAAATATTTGAAACAGCAAAAATATTTTTTGGTGTTGATACCCAAATAGATGCATTTGAAGATATGTTGATAAATGAGTGGATAAGGAAAGAAGACGAAAATTATGTAATTATTAAAAGCATAATTGAATTATTATAGAAATGTGATTATAACGAAGGAGAAGTGATAAATGTCCGAGTCGTTAAAAATGAGTTTTGATCCTGCTACGATTGAGCATTTAGGGGTTAAAATGTATTCTAAACTTCCTAATGCAATCGCAGAGCTGATTGCGAACGCCTATGATGCAGACTCAACTGTAGTAAAGATAAAATTATATGACAAGGGCGAGAAAAAAATTGTAGTTGAGGACAATGGCATAGGAATGACCTTTGATGAAGTTAATGATTACTTTTTACGAATTGGTAGAAATAGGAGAAAAGAGGGCCAAAGCCAAAGTCCAAGTGGTAAAAGAAAAGTGACTGGGAAAAAGGGATTGGGAAAACTATCTTTTTTTGGTATTGGTAACACAATAGAAGTTGAAACAATAAAAGAAAAGTCCGGTAAGAAAATAACATTTAAATTGGATTGGGATGAGTTGTTATCAACAAAGGACAGAGACTATCAACCCAAATTCAGAATTTCAGATTGCCCAAAGAATTTGAAAGGGACTAATATTATTCTTAAAAATCTTCAAAGAAAAACTGATTTTGATAAGAATGAATTGGCGACAAGTATTTCGAAATTATTCAATCTTTTTGATAATAAATTTGCTGTTTATTTAAGTCGGAATGACGATTTACCATTACAGATAGATGAGAAATTAAAATATGAAAGCATTGAGATAGATTTTGAGTGGCAATATTCATCATTGATTGCTGGGTTCGATGTGCTGTATGAAAACAAAGAAAAAATAAATGGTAAGATTATTGCGTCTCCAAAACCGTTGAAGCCGGGATTGAGGGGAATTACATTATTTGCAAATGGTCGGTTGGTAAATGCGCCTGAATTTTATGGAATTTCAGAGTCTAGCCATGGGTTTTCTTACTTTACTGGGTGGCTTGAAGTTGATTTTGTTGATGATTGGGAAGAGGATGTAATTTCAACACATCGTCAATCACTTAATTGGGATATTCCTAAGACTATGTTATTACAAGAATACTTGAAAAAACTAATGTCACATTTGGAAAGAGTATGGCGCGAGAAGAGAAAGGAAAAAAAGAAAAAAGAATTAAATTCAAAAACTAAGCTAAACGTGACTAATTGGTTAAATCTGTTACCCAAAGAAATTAGGGCGAAAATGGAGCCCATTGTTGAGACAATAGACGAAAAAGCAGAATTATCAGACGAAGAAATTGCTAACACTGTTCAAAATTTACATGAATTGATTCCTGAATACCCCAATTATCATTGGCGCCACCTCCATCAAGAAATTAGGGAGGCTTCAGAAAATGATTACAAGAACAAAGATTATTACAGAGCGTTTTTAGAGGCCGCCAAAAGATATATTAATAAAACTCGAATTAAATCTGGGAATGAACAAATAAGTGAGTCGGGTATGATGGGGGATGTATATGGAAGAGGCAAGGCGCTAAGTGTTACAAAAAAATATAAAAAGCCAAGAGGTGGGGATTTTTCGGAATCAACAAAATCTAATATCGAAGAAGGACAAAAATTTCTTTCAATGGGTATTGTAATGGGTGGTAGAAATCCAGTATCTCATGAAGAAATTCAAGACTTGAGAGAATCTGACTTGTTTTCAGAAAAAGACTGTTTAGATGGATTAAGCCTACTTTCACATTTAATGAAAAGATTAGAAAATTCAGAAAATAATGGCTGATATATATACAAAACAAAAGCGCTCTCTGATCATGTCAAAAATTTCCGGTAAAAATACAAAACCGGAAATTACCATAAGAAAAATTGCCCATTCACTTGGCTACCGTTTCAGACTTCACAAAAAAGATTTACCAGGCAACCCGGATATGGTGTTCCCCAAATACAAAAAAATAATATTTGTTAACGGCTGCTTTTGGCACGGGCACAAAGACTGTACACGCTCAAAACTTCCAACGACAAATAAAAAATTTTGGAAAGAAAAAATAGAATTAAATAAGAAAAGGGATGGAAAAAATTATAATCAACTGAAAAAAATGGACTGGAAATATTTGGTGATCTGGCAATGCCAGATAAGAGCTAAGTCGTTATCGAAACTCGAGAATAAAATTATTAAGTTTTTAGTCAACTAATAACCTGCAACAATCTTTCCAAAGATTACAGTCGTATTTTATCAAAGCCTCCATATTTATTAAGTTCATTATGTAAAAAGTATCTTTGCGGACGAGTTTGTTCTTTCGAGCTATTAATATTACGTTATTGATATATTAATTTATTTTTTTTATTAAAATAAATGGTAAATGAAAAATGAAAAAAATGATTTTTGTCCTGGTAATTATATTTGTATCGGCCAATGTTCAAATGGCGCAGGAAAAGGGAACACAAACTGCAAAAAAACAGTTTCTGTATCTTCTCCGTTTAGACAAATCTATGTGGGAACAAAGCGCGTGGACGCCCGAAAAAAATAAAATTGTACTCGAGCATTTCTCCCGGCTTCAAAAAATGCTGGCAGACGGAATTCTGATAATCGGCGGCAGAACCCAGAATGAATTGGACAAAACTTTCGGGATTGTTATTTATGAAGCGGGTTCATTTGAAGAAGCTAAGAAAATCGCAGAGGATGATCCTGCGGTAAAAGCGGGAATTATGACCGTTGAAGTTTTCCCTTATTCGGTGGCCTTATCTAAATGCGACCCGACTAAATAATATTGAATTATGAATATTAAAAAATATCTGCAGAGAATCGGAATAGAAGAAGTTAAAGCTCCGTCACTTGAATTTTTAGCGGAACTTCAAAATGCCCACCTTCTAGCAATCCCCTTTGAAGATTTGGATATCCCGGATCGGGACAAAATAATTCTGGATCTTGACAGAATTTACAAGAAAATAATTCCATCTAAGCGAGGTGGATTTTGCTACGAGCTGAACGGACTGTTTCATTGGCTGCTTACAAATCTGGGATTCAAAGTAGACATGCTTTCGGGACGCGTTTTTAATCACGAAAGAAAAGATCTCGGTCCCGAATTCGACCACCTGACGCTTCTGGTTCATCTCGATAAAGATTTTTTGGTTGATGTGGGCTTCGGCGATTCATTCCGAACTCCGATTGAATTCCCGGAAGGATCAACCCGCGATGTAAGCGGACATTATAAAATTTTTACTGTGTCGGAATCGGAATATGATCTGATGAGAAAAGAAAATTACGAATGGAAGCTTCAATATAAATTCTCTTCTGTAACACGGGCATTTTCGGAATTCGAAGATATGTGCAGGTACCAGCAGGAATACACCGGATCAATATTCCGCAACAGGATGGTCTGCACGGTTGCCACGCAAACGGGGAGAATAACGCTGAGCGATAAATCTTTGACGGTAACTGATAACGGCACAAAAACAAAAACGGAATTAAAAAACGAAGAAGAATTTTTATCCCAGCTGAAAAAATATTTCCGGATAGAATTATGAAAACAGTGTTCAGAAAAAAAGAATATTTTGTTTCAACGGATAAACGTATTCTTCAAATCAAAAAGATACATTCGTTTCTAACACGCGCCTATTGGTCGGAAGGAATCTCTATTCAGAAAATTAAGAGGGCAATCAAAGGATCAATCTGTTTCGGCGTGTTTCATAAAACCGAACAGATCGGTTTCGCAAGGGTCGTCACAGATAAAGCCAGTATAGCTTACATCGCGGATCTGTTCATAATCGAAAACTATCGCGGTAAAAAACTCTCTGTATGGCTAATGAAATGCATTCTGTCTCATCCGGAGCTGAAAGACGTTAAAGCGTTTATGCTTGCAACCAAAGATGCTCACGGTCTTTATGCAAAGTTCGGTTTTGAGAAGCTGAAAGATCCGGATCGGTTTATGAGAATGCAGAATCCTCTATATAAAAAATAAAAGGGCCGTTCAAAAGTTTTCGGATTTTTGAAACAGCCCTATTAAAACATATTCCTAAAATTATTTCATCATTGCGTCGCGCGCCGGTTTGAATTTAGAACCTTCAAACCAGTTCGGAAATTTATCCGTGTTGCTTAAATCGTATCCCGTTTCAAAAATGATTTTCAGATCGTCTACCATCCCGTCGAATTTCCAGATAGCAGGATTGTATTCATCAGAGGGCTTGTGATAGTTTTCTTTAAGCCATTTGGCCGACTGATCCAATCCCCACTGTTTTCCGTGTTCTGCATTATCAACGCCCATAGCAAAGTAAAGAACGGGCACGCCTGCTTTTGCAAAGCTGAAATGATCGCTTCTGAAATAAGTTCCCTTCTCCGGAGTAGATTCCGGCGCAACATATCTTCCGTTTTCTTTAACAATTTTTTCGGCATAATCATCCAGACCGGAATCCTTGTATCCGACTAACGTAATATCTTTTGTCCTGCCGAAAATATTCAGCGCGTCCATATTTATAACAGCCGCTGTTTTGTTTAGGGGGAAGATGGGATGTTTTGCATAAAAGTCGCTTCCAAGAAGTCCGGCTTCCTCGCCGGTGACTGCAAGAAAAACGACGGAGCGTTTTTGAGTTTTAGGAAGCGAGGCAAATGCTTTTGCAAGCTGAAGAACGCCCGCAACCCCTGTTGCATTATCAAGCGCGCCATTTAAAATCGAATCGCCCTGCGTTACATTCGGTTTTACTCCAAAATGATCCCAGTGCGCTGTGTAAATTATATACTGATCCTTCAGTTCGCTTCCCGGCAGAACTCCTATCACATTATTCGATTTTGCATAAGCCAATCTGCTCTTGAACGAAACCGAAATTGAAGAAGAGAGGGGTACCGGTTTGAATCCTCTCTGTGAAGCGGATAATGCTGTTTTGTTGAAATCTATTCCCGACATTTCAAAAAGCTTCTGTGCGGTTTCCGTTGTTATCCAGCCGTTGAAAACACAATTCGAAAAGTTTTTATCGGGCGCATCCAGATAAACTCTCGTGCCCGTCCAACTGTTCTCCACAACCGACCATGGATATCCGGCCGCTTCGGTTTCGTGGACAATCAGAATTCCGGCCGCGCCCTGCTTTGCCGCCTCTTCAAATTTATATGTCCATCTTCCGTAATAGGTCATCGATTTTCCGTTGAATAAATTTTTATCTCCTGTCGCAAATCCCGGATCGTTCACTAAAACGACTACCGTCTTCCCTTTTACATCGAGCCCCGCATAATCATTCCAGTTGTATTCCGGCGCCACAATTCCATAGCCTGCAAAAATAAGCCCGGAGTTGTTCAGTGAAGAATTTTCGACAAAGCGTGTGGTGCCTATAACAAAATCTTTTGGTACAGTCATTGGA
Source organism: Bacteroidota bacterium (assembly GCA_021812705.1). Taxonomy (GTDB): domain Bacteria; phylum Bacteroidota; class Ignavibacteria; order Ignavibacteriales; family Melioribacteraceae; genus Fen-1258. The sequence goes on from JAKAMT010000001.1 coordinate 52,746, forward strand.
AAGTTTTTCCCCTTATCACTAACAACAGCTTTAACGCTCTGTAAATCCGTCCCTATTTTAACAATCGAAATTTCCTGAAGATAGCTTTTCCCGTTTCCCGGCAAGACTCCGATTTTTTTGAACTGTTCTTCGAGGTACTTAATGGTTTTTGCTTCACCATCCGTTCCGGGTGCGCGCCCCTTGAATTCGTCCGAAGCCAGAACAGAGATGTTGCTTTTTAAGTCTTCGGCCCTAATGGAATCAACTGCTTTTTGGATCTCTTTCTTGTCACTGCACGAATTAAAAAGAATTAAAGAAATCAGCAAAACAAGCAACGACTTGTTTTTCATATACTCTCCCATAATTTTTAAAATGTAAAGACCGCCGCTCATTTAGACGCACATGAGCAAACTCATCACAAAATAATAAAATATTTTTATTGAATCGTTTTGCCGATTAAAATTTTGCGGAGGAGGCTTTTCGGCCGGAAAGCCTTTGGGCGCAGATTAAGATAAATTGTTCAAAAAATAATTATCTTTAAAAGAGAGACTTGCGGGGAACAAATATTTATTCGCTAAGTAATGATACACCTCGCTGTATAATTTTTCTCCAAAAACAAAGAAGCAAAAATGAAAATATTGGTCGGTTCAAAAAACCCGGTGAAGATTGATTCTGTACGCGAAGCGTTTGCAAATTATTTTGACCGTCTGGAGGTGGCCGGAATTGAAGTGGATTCGGGCGTTTCGGCCCAGCCGGTGGGGGATGAAACTTATATTGGCGCAAAGAACCGCGCGATGAATTTGAAGTCGCTGAATGAAAAAGAAAATCTGTCCGCGGATTTTTTTGTGGGCATTGAAGGGGGAATCACAAAACAGTTCGGAAAATGGTTTGCCTTCGGCTGTATGTGTATTGCAGACAAAGAGGGAAATGCGGGATTCGGAAATTCTCCCCAGTTTGAATTGCCGGGCTCCGTATCGGAAAAATTATTGGAAGGGAAAGAACTGGGCGATGTGATGGATGAAATTATGAATCAGCAGAATACAAAACAGAAACAGGGCGCAATCGGGTTTTTTACAAACGGCGTTATGAACAGAAAAGAACTTTATATCGAAGGCTTAAAAGTTGCCATGATTCCTTTTCTTCACAAAGAGATGTTTTTTAAAAAATAATGCCGGATTTATTATTCCAAAGGATAAATAATTGAAGGAGAATTTTATGGAACTTCCTTTTTATCAGGTGGATGCATTCACGTCAAAATTGTTCGGAGGAAATCCCGCCGCTGTAGTACCGTTAATAAACTGGCTCGATGATGAAACTCTTCAGAATATCGCCGCCGAAAATAATTTATCGGAGACGGCTTTTTTTGTAAAAGTAAATAATCGTTATCACATAAGATGGATGACACCCGTGAGCGAAGTCCCTTTATGCGGCCACGCCACACTTGCTTCGGCTTTCGTCATTTTTAATTTTATTGAAAAGGATTCTAAAAAAATTTATTTCGATTCAAAAAGCGGCGAACTGGCTGTTTCTCGCGAGGGAGATCTTCTTACTCTCGATTTTCCTTCTCACAAACCGACGCCTCTTCCAAATGATGATAAAATAAAAAAATGTTTCGGCAGGGAGCCGCTGGAAGTTTTGAAAAACGGATTTTATCTCCTGGCGGTATTTGATTCGGAAGAATTTATTCGCTGTTTAAATCCGGACTTTGAATTGGTGAAAGAACTTCATCCGCATGCGGTAATTATTTCCGCGAAGGGAAATGAAGCCGATTTTGTTTCCAGGATGTTTGCGCCGAACGAAGGAATAAACGAGGATCCCGTAACGGGTTCGGCTCACACAGTTTTAGTGCCGTATTGGGGAGAAAAACTTGGTAAGAAAAATTTTCGCGCACTTCAGGTTTCTAAACGGGGCGGGGAGCTTTTTTGCAGCCAGGAAGGGGAAAGGATAAAAATTGCCGGAAAAGCAGTGCTTTACGCCACAGGAAGTTTATTTTTAGGTTTATAATTAACTTTTTTTCTTGCATATTAGCCGCTGAACTTTATCTTTTTCTCTAATTTTATTTAGAAACTGGAAGTATTTGCTGAGGATTCTGTTTGATATGAAAATTTTTCGCGGTGCAGCAATTCTGCTTTTTGTCGGCGCGCTTGTCTCTTGCGATGCGCCCAGGTTAAACCCGCTCGATCCGCAGAATCCGGATTACCAGCTCTCTACAATTGAGGGTGTCATTCAGACAACGGCACTCCCTAAACAACCTATCCAGGGAGTAAAAGTTTATTGGAAAAATGAAAACCTGATCTCATTTACAGATGCTCAGGGAAAATTTTTGATAGACCGGCTTCCTCAAAAGCAGGGCTGGATCTATTTCGAAAAAGATAATTACAGCACGGATTCCGTGAACATTAATCTTCTAAATCAGAAAACGGTTCACGTGGAGATCTCTCTAAATGCAATTCCAAAACTCGAAGATTATATAATTTATACAAGCGTATTGAACAGATATCCCGATGCGCAGAGCGATTCCCTGTTTGTTAAAGCAAAAATTTCGGATGCCGAAAATGATCTGTCCTCGGTTTATGTAAGATGTGCTGATTTAAGTATCGATAAAAAGCTGACTCTTAATTCTTCATCCGGCTATTATGAAAATAAATTTGCACCCTCGGATTTGAATATGAAATCGGTGGATGAAGGAATTGGAAAAAATTTCGATATCTCCGTTTATAATGCTGCGGGAAAAGAATTTAAGATTGGATCTTCTACTATTAAGAGAACTATAAGGCAGGATATTATTTTCAGGTCGCCTGCGAATTTGGAAACCGTAACTAAACCCGTAAAATTCTCATGGGGAAGATTTATTCCGGGATACAATTTTACTTACACACTTGAAATCTATACGAATGCGAATGCCCCCGATAGAAAAATTCATGTGACCGGCATTTCCAAGGATGCGATAGAAATAACCACTAACTCAACAGACTTTAATATTAATAATCTGCCCGCAGGCGAATATTTCTGGGTAATCTGGGTTATAGACGACTTCCAGAACAGGGTCCGTTCGCGACCGGCATCGTTTGTAATTCAATAAAAAATCCGTTCGATAGATGAGTAATTTTTTCAAAGAAAATATTAATCATATTAAGAATCTCTCTAAGAGCGAGTTCGAATCACTCTATGAATTCAGTCAGATTCTCAATTCCGCCACAAGGCAGGATCTGCTTATCGAAGATGCAATCGATATCGTTATTAACGTTATCAATGCAGAGCGGGGACTTTTTGTTAAATATGACGAATTGAACGATAATTTTTCAATTATCTCCGCAAGAAAAATTTCGAACGAGACAATTACCGATCTTCATGAATTTTCTTCGGGCATTCTTCAAAAAGTCATCAAAGAAAAAAAACCGCTTCTCTATCACGATGTGATGGGAGACCCGCATCTGTCGCAGTTCGAAAGCGTTCAGATCCAGCGGATTAAATCTGTTATCGGCGTGCCTATCATACGCGATGCAAAAGTATGGGGAGTAATTGTTGCGGACAGTCAATTGGACAGAAGAGAGTTTACGGAAGAGAATCTTTTATTCCTGAGCTTCTTTTCAAACCTGGTTTCGCTTGCGCTGGACAGAATAATAAAATTAGAAGAACTCGAAAAAGAGAATCAGATTCTTACAAACCGCCTCCAGTCCTATTTCGAAATACCCGACATGATTGGAGAGAGCGCCGTAATGAAGAGCCTTTCTCAGATTCTTTATAAAGTGGCGCTTACAGATGCAACTGTTTTGATTACGGGAGAAAGCGGAACCGGAAAAGAGATTGCGGCAAAGGCAATTCATGATTTAAGCAAGCGGAACGATAAACCTTTCCTTGCGCAGTTCTGCGGCTCAATTCCCGATAACCTGCTGGAAAGCGAACTGTTCGGTTATAAAAAGGGGGCGTTCACGGGCGCGAATCAGGATAAACAGGGACTGCTCGAAGCCGCAGACGGAGGCACATTTTTTCTCGACGAGATAGCGGATATATCAATCGCGCTTCAGGCAAAACTTTTGCGCGTTCTTGAAAACCGGGAAATCATTCGACTCGGCGATGTTAAAGTGAGAAAAATTAATGTCCGCATAATAACGGCCACAAATAAAGATCTTCAAACCCTGGTAAAAGAGGGCGCGTTCCGGGAAGATCTATTCTATCGTTTAAATGTATTCCCGATTCATATTCCGTCTTTGAGGGAAAGAAGAAGCGACATAGCTTTGCTGGTTAATGCATTTGTGAAAAAGTTCAGCGAAAAAGAGATGACAATAGATCCTGCGGTAATTAAAAAACTGGAAAACTACTACTGGCCCGGAAATATACGTCAGCTCATAAATGTAATTCATAGAGCGCTGATTCTTTGCGAGGGGAACCGCCTTGCAGCCGAGAATATTATTCTGGAAGATTCATCGGTTGCTGATAATTTTAAAGGAACTCTTCAGGAATATGAAATGCTTCTTTTGAAAAAACGATTGGATGAATTTAACGGAAACAGGACTCTTACGGCAAAATCATTGGATGTCTCGGTAAGATGGATCCAGCTCAAACTGAAAGAGATGGGGGAACAATAGAATGTCTTCTCTTACTTCGGAAATATTGTTCGAAAAATTTCAGATCATCGAGGTGATGAAGAAAGACGAGCATGCCGCGGTCTTTCTGGCAAATCATATCTACCTGAATAAAAAAATTATTCTTAAGGTTCTTAACACCCAGAAACTTCCGGATCCTTCAATGGTCGAGCGCTTTAAAAGAGAAGGCAAAATTCTCGCAAAGCTCGATCACCCCAATATCATCAAAGTCCTCGACTTCGGCCTGAGCAAAGAATATTTTTATATCTCGTTCGAATATATCGAAGGGGAATCTCTGCGGAATGTTTTAAAAACAAAAGCGCTTACTGAAGAACAGAAAGAACATATTATGATCCAGCTTCTCAAGGGCCTGGATTATGCTCACAAAAATCAGGTTATACACCGCGACATCAAACCGGAAAATATTTTTATAGACAAAAATCTTAATGTAAAACTCGGAGATTTCGGACTGGCGCTTTCCGCGGAAGATAATTTTGTTACTAACCCTTACTCAATAGTCGGCACTCCGAGCTACATGAGTCCGGAACAGGTCCGCGGCGCAAAGCTCACTCCCCAGAGCGATATTTTCTCAGCAGGCGTGGTGCTTTTTGAACTTTTTGCAGGCAAGAATCCATTCCTGCGGGATAATGTGAGCCTCACTCTGAACGAAATAATGGCTTACAATGAAGATGAGCTGATGAAAAATGCCGGAGATCAGTCGCAGCTCATTCAGGATATTCTTTCGCGAATGCTGAAAAAGACGGTGGGAGAGAGGTATGAATCGGCGGAAGAAATTTTAGACGAAATGAATGTTCACGTCGATCAGCCTACGATCGTAATCAACAATGCGGATATTGAAGGAAAAAAATCCATGCTGGCCTGGATTTTCATTGCTGTTATTTTTGTGGGCATAGCCGCAATTTTTATTCTTCCCGTTTTGAACCAGCCCAAAATAGATAACGCCGCTTCTCAACAGGAGCCGCAGAATAATTCCGTTAAAAACGATTCGGCAAAACCGGAAGCGGCAGACCAGACAAAAAATGTTCAGAAGGACCAGGTCGATCCCGAAAAAATAAAAGAGCCGCTCATTGAAAATAAAACGAAGGATACGGAACAAAACAAAACTGTAGAAGATGCTTCAAAACAAATTACAACGCAGGGCGTTGGAGATTTATTTGTGAACACATATCCGCCGAATACAGAAGTCTCTATAAACGGCGATAGCTACGGAAGAACTCCGTTCGACAGATCTTTTCCGATCCGCTCCGGAGAATATCAAGTCAAATTTACTCATCCCAACTACCCGACTTTCTATAAACAAATTAATGTGGAAGCAGATAAGGTGACAAAAGTATTTGTGAATGTTGAAGCAGAAACAATGGGATTTATTCATTGCTTTGTAAGTCCCCCGTATGCGGAAATTTTTATTAACGGAAACAAAAGAGCGGAAGCCCCCATGAAAACCACCGATTTTATAAAAGTGGTTCCGGGCCCGGTTCGGCTCGTTCTTAAAAATCCAAGATTCAGAGATATAGATACAACGTTTTCAATAAGAGCCAAAGACACTCTTAAACTCAAATTCGGTTTTAAGGGCGAATAGTTTTTAAGGTGAATAAAAAGAAGTTATCTTGAGACAATGAAAAAAATATTTATCATAATATCCTTTCTCTTTATTGCGGGAACGACCGGCGCGCAGCTTAGATGGCAGGTTGTAGGCACAATGCCCTATCCCGTTTCCGGCGGACAGGTGGTTTATGATATCAACGGATTAAGCAATAAAATTTACATCTTCGGAGGGTATTCGGATTCTTTGCAAAGTGCCGTTGACTGGATACAGGAGTACGATGTTTCCAGAAACCAATGGAGAATGGTCGGACGCATGCTTCAGCCGAGAGATCAGTTTGTAGCAGATATCTGGAAGAACAATATTCTTTACCTGGGCGGTGCCGTGGATGCATCGACGGATAAAACTTCGATGGAAGCGTGGGATTATAATATAGTAACAAATTTAGCTTCCACTTACGACAGAAATAAAAATTTTGGAAGACTTTACTCAACCGGTCAGATAGTAGGAGATACATTTTATTTAATCGGAGGAGATCCCGCCGCACAGGGAGATCAAATAGCTTACATAACGGCATATAATCTCGCTTCAAAACAGGTCGGCTTCACATTCAATTCCCCTTCTCCCGATCCTCCAAGACAGAGGATGACTTTCATCGTTGGAGACAATATCTACATATTCGGGGGAGTAACAAACGGTGTGATGAAAGCAATCCAGAGATTCAACATTAAATCTCAAACGCTTGTAGATTTATCCGAGCATCTTATCGAGTCGCGCGCAGCCGGTTCGGCGGTTTATAATCCGCTGAGCAGGATAGGTTTCATAATCGGCGGTTACAACGAAACCATGAACGCAATGAATACGGTGGAGCAGGTTGAAGTCCAACCAGACGGTTCATTAAAAATCATTCCTTCTGCGCCGCTGACTTATGCAAGAACAGGACTCATGGCCGTGGCTTATAAAAACGGATTTGTTGCGGTTTTTGGAGGAAGAACGGACCGCGGTCATCTTGGCAAAGCCGTTCCTTACATAGAAATTCTGGTTAACAGCACAAGCGGAGTTGAAAGCGAAGAGATTCCGAAAGATTTTTCTCTCGGCCAAAATTATCCTAACCCTTTCAATCCCTCTACAACCGTCGGCTATGAATTATCCTCAGGCAGATACGTTACATTAAACGTATACGATGCGCTGGGAAAAGAGGTGGCGCAATTAGTAAATGAATATCAGAACGCCGGAAAGTATAATGTAACTTTTGCGGCGGAAAAATATAATTTGACTGCGGGAATCTATTTTTACAGACTGACGGCCGGAAATTATTCGTTCACAAAAAAAATGCTTCTGCTTAAATGATGAAAAAAATATTTCTCATATTATTCTTCTCGGCTTTCGCGGCATCGTTTGCGCAAGAAGCAACTTTCGAATCAGTAAAAAAACAGTTCGAAAATTTTCAGTACGACGAAATGCTTAAAAACTCCGACCTGCTTATTGCAAAAGGCGCTCTGAGCGATTCGCTCCTCATAGAAGTTCACCTGATGCGCGCGAACGTTTTTTATACTAACGGCTCCGATGAATTGACAAAAAAAAGTTTTGAAAGCATACTTGCGATTAAAAAGAATTATATACCGGACCCGACGGTTACTTCTCCAAAATTAACCGCCATCTTCAACGAGGTGAAATTAGAGTATTTGAAAAAAAATCCTGATGTGGTTCCGCCGGCGGACTCAACCGGTTTAAAGCCGCAAACCGTTTTTCAGAAACAGTTTCCTCAAGCCGTTGCCGTAGTAAAAAATATTTTCGCGCCGGGTCTTGGCCAGCTCCATCACGGCAATACCGCCAAGGGATGGGTGACCCTGGGCGCTTCGGCAATCGCTCTTGCGTCATCGGTCTATTTTGCAACAGACGCGAATAAAAAACAGAGCGATTATCTTGCAGAAACCAATCAGCAGTTGATCCAATTAAAATATGACGATTATAATAAATCGTTCAAGGCAAGAAATGCCTCATTAATAACGCTTGCAGCAATCTGGCTCTACAGTCAAATAGACCTCTTCTTCTTTTCGGAAGAATCGGAACAAAGCAGCCCGGGTGCATCGGGCAGCATTTCCATCAAAACAGGTCCGGCCAACACCGTGCTTCTGGGATACAAAATTCCATTCTGATTAATTTTATTATACCGGAAGTTCCCTATTGATATACTCGTATCAATTTTCTACTTTGTTTCAAAGATCGGAAGAGGTAGAGTGGAATTTGAACGCATAATCCTCGAACTCCAGAAAAACGGCAATAAGCGAGCCGTATCAACCAGAAAAAAAATTGGAATGAATACCGATAAATATCTGGGTGTGGAGCTAAAAAAAATTACAGATCTTGCCAAGAAGATCGGAAAAAATCATAAACTGGCAGAACAGCTGCGTAAGTCGGAATTGCGCGATGCCCTCCTCCTCTCATTTTTTGTAGACGAACCCAAAAAAGTTTCTTTAAACGATGCTAAAAATTTGTTGAAGCTTATCGATTATCCCGATCTGTCCGATCCGTTTTGCAGCAATATAATTATCAACGCTCCTTATATTTTTGACCTGATTGATGAATGGAAGGACAGCTCAAAAGAGATGACCAAAAGGTGCGCATACATGGGAGTCTGCGAACTTGCAAAGAACAATCATAAAGTCGGCGACGATTATTTTCTGGAATTCTTGTCCAGAATAGAAAGAGAGATAGGTTACTCAAAAAACTGGGTGAAGGATTCGATGGTTTGTGCGTTAAACAGCATTGGTGAAAGAAACGAGTTTTTAAGAAATAAAACCGCGTCCGTTATTAAAAACATCGGCAAAGTAAAAATTGAATTTCAAAAAGGAACCGGTGTTATTGCCGCTCAGTTAAAGCCGCTCGTCGGAACAGCGCCTTAAATAATACTCTGACCGGCTGCTGTATTAATAAAGCGGTTTTCTATTAAAACTATTATTCATATATTCACATTTGAATTTGTGAAGATAAAAAGCGCTATAACATGGATTTTAAATTAGAGATTACAGGGGATATTGCCGTAGTTCACGTTTTTCTGAACAGAGCTACGCTTGCAAAAGCAATTTTGTTTAAAGATTTCGTCACTAATGTGATTACGCAGGGAACCATCAAGATAGTGGTAGACCTGGGCATCTGCGAATATGTGGATTCAACATTTCTTGGCGCTATGGTTGCCGTTCTCAAAAAAGCAAATTCTTTGGGCGGTGACTTGAGACTTGTTTATAACAAAGAGATGCCTTCGCTTGTCTTCGTGCTAACGAGAATGGATAAAGTTTTTAAAGTATTTACAAATCTTGATGACGCGGTTGAAAGTTTTGGCGGCAGCAAACCAAGCCTTAACTGGAAATAAAATTACTCTTCTAGCTGAACAATTTTATAAACTTTGTCGTACTGCCTTACCCGCTCTTTACACAGTATTGTAATATCGTCCCCCTTGGCTGCGGTTTTCAATTCCGTTTCATCTTTCATCATTTTATCAACGGTCAGTTCAACTACGCCGGTTGTATTTCCGATTATGTAAATGGAATCGCCCGGTTTAAGCGATTCGGCTTCAATTCTTATAAATGCGACTTCGCTCTTTTTATAATAATTAAGCACCCTTCCTGCATAGACTTTTCTTGTTGTTGCAATGCTGCCGTAAGTCTTGGCGTAACTTTCTGATCCGGGCGCTCCAAAATAAAATCCGGGCGAGAAGCCGCGGTTGTAAACTCTTTTTAGTTTTTCTACTAATTCGGCTTTCTTTGTCTCGTCCAAATTTTTTTCAAAATAGAGATCGATAGCCTTTCTGTATACGGAAACGACGGTGGCTATATATTCAGGGCTTCTTTTTCTCCCTTCAATTTTGAGTGCGTCTATTCCGGCCTCAATCAATTTGTCCAGGAATTCGATGCTGCAAAGGTCTTTGGGAGACATTACATAATCTTCTCCTAGTTCAAGCTCAAATTTCTCGTCGCTGTCTATTATCTTATATTCTCTTCTGCACGGCTGAATGCATTCCCCTCTGTTGGCGCTTTTGCCGAACACATCATGGCTCATAAAACATCTTCCGCTTATCGCCACGCACATAGCGCCGTGAACAAATGTTTCAATCTCCGCTTTCGCTTTTTTCTTTATCTCTTTTATTTTATCAAGAGTGCATTCCCTGGCAAGCACAATTCTGGATGCGCCGAGATTCTCATAAAATTTAACCGCGGCGGAGTTTGATGCCGAGGCCTGTGTGCTTATGCAGAATGGAATTTTTAATTCAACGCATTTTTGAATTACGGACATGTCCCAGCATATAATCATTGTAATGCCGGCATCTTTTGCCGCGCGCATTATCCTGTCTAATTCCTCAAGTTCTTCTTCGAACACAATTGTGTTGAGTGTTAGGTGAGTGTCGACATTTTTGCTTTTGCAGTGTTCAACAATTGCCGGCAGATCCGCCATGTCGAAATTGTTTGCGGCGGCGCGCATGTTTAAATTTTTCACGCCGAAATAAACCGCATCGGCGCCCGCTTCTATCGCGGCGTTAAGCATTGCCCAGTTGCCCGCGGGTGCAAGCAGTTCCGGTTTCTTTATATTTTCGTTTTTCATAAGCGCAATTATAATAAAAGTTGTTTAATTATTTTTTGGCGGAGTATCTTGGGGTATTAATTTTAAGCAATTATGAAGAAAAATTTTCTGCTCGCTCTTATTGGAATCGGTATTGGGGGCATCGGATTCGGACTTGTAACTCCGGTAACCGTCATGCTTCTTGAGTTGAACCATGCCCCGAGCTTCATTACGGGTTCAACCGCAATGGCCGGCTACTTAAGCATCTTTATTTTTTCCAGATATACGGGAAGGCTGATAGACCGTTTTAATGTGAAGAGAATACTGACCGCGGGACTATTCCTCTGGATGATAAGCGCGCTTGCCCATCTATTCTGGTATGTCTATCCGCTCCTCTATATTGTAAAAATTTTTATGGGCATAGGCGGAACGCTGATTTTTGTTTCAACAGAAGTGATGATAAATTTTTACAGCGACGACACCAACCGGGGCAGGAATATAGGACTGTATGTTGTAATCCTTTCCGCAGGCATCGCGGCAGGGTCGCTGCTGATCTGGACGATCAAAATCGCGAACTGGGTTCCTTTTGTTATCGGATCGTCGATTGTATTTGTAGTGTTCGTTCTTCAAACATTAATGATGGCGGAGATAGAAATAAGGGATAAAGACGAGGTTGCAGAAAAAATGCCGGTTGCTGCAATGCCTCTCTTAAGTCTGCTTTCTGCCGCAGTGTACGGATTTTTTGAATCCTCCGTTGTAGTCGTTCTGCCGCTCTACGGACTTAGGAACAATTTTACCGGAGACGAGGTTTCTTATTTTCTTGCCTCATTTGTGACCGGCGGGATAGTTCTTCTCTATTTTATAGGGCATCTTGCAGATAAGCTTTCCAAGCATCTGCTTCTGCTTGTAATATCTTTTCTTCTTGGACTTCTGTTCCTATTTCCAGCGCTGCTCATGAACTTTGCATTTCTGACGGCCGTATTCTTTTTCATCGGCGGGATTGTGCCCGCATTTTATACTGTCGGACTTAATTACACGGTCGAAAAAACCCAAAAAAAATTTATGACACAGGCGAACGGTTATTTTATAATGATGTACGGAGCAGGAACGATAGCCGGTCCCATTCTCGGCGCTCTTCTGGTGGAGGTTAACAGACAGTATGGATACTGGCTCTTCGCCTCGGCGCTAAGTATCTGTTTTTTTGTCTTATTTAATGTTCGAAAAGGAGAAGAGGTTAAATAAAAGCCGTCTGTTATTCCACGAGCTATTTTATTATCTTACATTAAAATTATTTAGAATTGCTGATTGATGGATATACAAGCCGACAAAGTCCTTGATAAAATTCGCGCCTCGGTTAAAGGCTCCTCTGCTATTGTGGTTAAACGCTGCGGGAAGGAGAAGTCTATTCTGTTTTCTTCCGGAAAATTGGATGTTGCCGGCAAAAATATTGCCTCACTAATAAATTTTATTACGGCAAAAAAGAAAATTTCTGCTTCTGATGTAATAAAATCAAAGCAGTACAAATCATTTTCTGCCGAAGCAAAAGTTAGATCTCTTCATGCAGATTTATTCCTGCAGAAAGGAAAGGAGAACTATTTTTTAATCCTTTTTTTCAAAGAAAAAGTGCCGGCTAAAAAATTTATCGAACAAAAGATCTCATCAAATATCGAATTGCTGAAACAAAATATTTTAAAGGATAGCCCGAAAGAAGAAACGGCTTCTTCGACGCAGACGCTTTCTGAAACAGAGATCGTTCAAACTGTTCGTGAATTGGTCAACGGCATAAATGTGGTCCTCTACTCAACCAGTCCGGACGGCATGGAATTTAATTTTGTAACAGAAGCCGTGAGAACTTTGTTTGGATATTCTCCGGAAGAAATTTATGAATATAAATACCGCACGCTAAAATCGATTCATCCTTCTGATTTTATCCGATTTAAACATTTTATAAACAAATTAAGAAACAAGGAAGAAGCGGTTGTTGTTTACAGAATGAAAGACCGCTTCTCAAAAGAACACTGGGTGCGGCACTCCGGAATCCCCCTGATTAAAAACAACGAGATAATCAGAGTGGTGGGAGTAATTCAGGAGATTACGGAAGAGAAGAACACGCAGCTCCGCCTGGAAAAATCCGAAGAACGGTTTAGAATGCTTATTGATACAGCCGAAGATCTGATTTTCGTACTCGATGGGTTCGGTTATTTCAGTATGGTTAATAAAAGCGGCGCGGCCGCCCTCGGTTATATTCCGGAAGAAATGATTGGACGGCATTTTCTTGAATTTATTGACAAGGAAGACGAAGGCAAAATTGCCGAATCATTCAACCGCATTCTTACAACGGAAGGCATCACAACTTTCGAAACGGTTTTTCTTGACCGCTTTGATAAAGGCATTACATTCGAAGTTAATGCGCAGCCGATGATTTCAAACGGCGAAGTTACCGGCATGCTTAGTTTTGGGAGAAATATTTCCAAAAGAAAATTGGATGAACAAAAAATAAGAGACTTGAATTCGAAACTGATAGAAGCCAACCGGATTATATCAATCGAACGGGAAAGAGCCAAAAATAAAATCACCATCCTGGAAGAGATTAATAAACTGAAGAGCGAATTTATCTCCAATGTCTCCCACGAACTCCGCACGCCGCTTGCTTCAATTGTCGGTTTTGCCGAAACAATAGTTTCCGACTCCGACCTTCCCAAGGATATGATTTATGAATTCTGCAATATAATCCTTCAGGAAGGAAACCGGCTCGCAAAACTGATAAACGATATCCTCGATTTTTCGCGCCTCGAAAGCGGAGAAGAAGAATTGCAGAAGTCGGATGTTAGTATTAGAGATCTTATTGACGAGACGCTTCAAAATTTTGACGAACAGATAAAAGCTAAGCAGCTTGTTATATCAAAAGAATACCCGGAAGTTAAATTTTTGATAAAAGCGGACAAAGAAAGAATTTCTAAAGCGTTTTATAATCTCATATCGAACGCGGTAAAATACACCGGAAACGGAGGCAGAATTTCGGTCATCCTTCAGGACTTCGGAAAAGAGATTGAAATAGCAGTAAGCGATACCGGCGTTGGCATTAGAGAGCAGGATATTCCCACTCTTTTTCAAAAGTTTAACAAGATCGAAAAAAGCGGCATGCCGATAGGCGGAACGGGATTCGGATTGGTGAGCGTTAAACAGATTGTCGATCTGCACAAGGGTTTTATCAAAGTAAGAAGCCAGGTGAATAAAGGAACAACCTTCATTATCAGACTTCCAAAATAGAATCAGCCGAGGATAAATGGAAAAATTAGTTTTCATAGTTGACGATGAAGAGTCAATTTCAAAAATGCTTCTGCATTGGGTTAAAAATCAGTGGAATTATAATTGCAAAACTTTTATAAACGGAACAGACGCGCTCAACGCGCTTTCCGAAAACCCCGATCTTGTTTTACTCGATATTATGCTTCCTGATATAAACGGAAACGAAGTTCTGAGCAGGATAAAATCAAAAAATGACCAGCTCCCGGTCATTATGCTAAGTGCTCAGGGAAGTGTTGAAGTGGCTATAGAATCTCTGCGGCTCGGCGCGTTCGACTATTTTCCTAAACCGTTGGACAAAAACAGACTTGAACCGGCAATAAGAAACGCCATCAAACATTATGATCTTGAAAGAGAATTAGAAAAATTAAAAGAGAATCTTACAAAAGAGTACAGTTTTGAGAACATTATCTCTGCCGACAAAAAAATGCAGGACGCATTCAAAATGGTGTCGAAGGTTCTCGATAACGATATAACCGTTTTAATCCAGGGCGAAAGCGGCACCGGAAAAGAATTGGTGGCGCGCGCAATTCACTTTAACGGAAAAAGAAAATCTGCCCCATTCGTTGTTGTTAACTGCGCTTCAATCCCGCGCGAACTTCTTGAAAGCGAATTGTTCGGTCACGAGAAAGGATCTTTTACGGGCGCGCACGTCAGAAAAATAGGCAAGTTCGAACTTGCAAAAGGCGGAACAATCTTTCTTGATGAAATCGGAGAAATGGAAATGGCGCTGCAGGCAAAAATACTGCGCGTCATTCAGCAGAAAGAATTTGAACGCGTCGGCGGCAATGAAGTTATTAAAACAGACGTGCGCATAATCTCTGCCACAAACCGGGATCTTAAAGCCGCGGTAGAAAGCAAACAGTTTAGAGAAGATCTTTTTTACAGGCTCAGTTCATTTCCAATCAATATTCTCCCCCTGAGAGAAAGAAAGGGGGACATTGTTATACTCATTAATCATTTTATCGAAAAATTTAATGATAAACTGGGCAAGCAGGTGAAAGGTGTTTCAAAGCCCGCACTGAAAATTATGTATGATTATGATTGGCCTGGAAATGTGCGCGAGCTTGAGAATACTCTCGAGAGATGCATGATTCTTTGCGACGTAGATCAGATTGGAGTGGATGTTCTGCCGGCTAATATTGCGCTTAAATATCAGGCCGCCGGCGTTAGCTCTAACGGAAACATCTTCGGAGATGATTCGCCGGTTATTCCTTTTGAAAAATTAAAAGAAGAAGCGATACGCCACGCGCTTAAAGTTACAGAGGGAAATATTGTTGAAGCAGCCCGGAGGCTTAAAATAGGCAGAGCCACGCTCTACCGCCTTATGGATAAATATAAAATAGTTTCTCAATCAGAATAAAAGGTTAATATGGAAATAGTTGAAGAAGTAATTGATGATATTGTAATAGAAATTGTGAATTATGACAGAGCAACTCTTCGCGAAGCAGAAGAACTTAAATTCAATGTGATGGAGAAACTGAATGCCGGTTATACAAAATTAATCGTCGATTTAACTTCGGTTGAATTTCTAGATTCTACTTTCCTGGGCGTTATTGTTAATACTCTTAAAAAAGCGGCCAAGCTTGGCGGAGACCTCAAATTGGTAGGATTTAAACCGGCCGTGAGATCTATGTTTGAATTGACCCGGCTCTTTAGAGTTTTTGAATCGTACAACGATCTGCAGGATGCGATAAGAAGTTTTAATAAATAAAAATTCGGCAATTGGGGAAAAATTTTGGAAGTAAATTGGAACAGGAAAATATAAAATCGAACGGAAGAATTCTCTTAGTTGAAGACGAATTCAATATAGCAAAATTGTTTACCTATAATCTTGCCAAAGCTGGATTTCAATGCGATGTCGCTGTTAACGGAAGGGAAGGGTATGAGCTTGCGGAAAAAATCAAGCCTGATTTGATAATCAGCGATGTTATGATGCCGGAAGTGGACGGCCACGAATTCAGAAGAATGCTTTTGAATAATCCCGAGCTCAAACAGATCCCGTTCGTCTTTCTGACGGCGAAAGGGGAAGAGGACGATATTCTTCAGGGATATGACCTTGAAATAGAAGATTATATAATCAAAACTTCCAGCCCCAAAATTGTCATTGCAAAAGTGTCGGCCATATTAAAAAGTTTGGAGAAGGAACGGGTAAAAGTCGTCGACGAAGTGCAAAAAGCAGCAGACTCAATGGGGACAAAAGTGGTGCCGGATGATTTCCCTCTCTTCGAAGGATTTAATATCAAACACTGGCATATTCCTTTCAAGTCCATTCCGGGCGGAGATTTTATAGATTACTTTAAATTGGACGAAGATAATATAGCCGTTATTCTGGGCGATGTAATGGGAAAACGCTGGGGTGCTTTCTATTTTGCAGTGGCTTATGCCGGCTATGTAAGAAGTGCGGCTCGCTTCGTTCTGGAATCTTCAAACGACTACCAGCCCAGCCACATTCTTCATAAGGTGAATGAATCTGTTTTTAAAGATGAAAGAATTTCCGAAGTTTTTATTACGCTCTCTGTTTTGATACTTGATAAAAAAAATAAAACAGCCCGTTATTCGGGCGCGGGCGACCTGCCTCTTATTTACAGGTCGGATAAGGCGGAAAAAATTATTTCCAAGGGAGTGCTGCTTGGATTCAGCCACTCGGGTGAATATGAAGATGTTGAAATTAAACTTAAGAGCGGCGATAAATTATTTCTGTTTACGGATGGAATTACTGAAGCAAGAAACAAATCGGGCGAACTTTACGGCGAAGAGAGATTTCTTGAATTTGTTTCCAATATCAATAATGAAGAAGATCCGCTGGACCAAATCCAAAAAGAGATTCTTACTTATTGCGGCGGCGAAATGGACGACGACCTTAGTCTTATATCGGTGAATGTTTTATGAGATGCGAATATTAAATAAAAATTCCTCCGATACTTTTACGGAGGTACTCGAAATATTCTTTTGTAACGGTTATTTGCTTCAAAATATCTGCAATGTCTTCCTTCTTAATTTTTTCAAAATCTTCAAAGCGTGGAGTGATGAACAATCCTCCCATGTCAACTGCGGCAGGGCTTATTAAAATCTGCTTCTCTCCCGATTTGAAAAATTGATCCGGTCTGTGTTTCTGACGCGGAAAAATCAAAATTCTCCAGATCTCTTCCTGAAATCCGGCTATTATATTCATAAGCGGTTCGTCATGCGGAGAAGAAATTTTTTTAAATGCATTGATGAATGTTTTAAATGCGTAAAGCAGTTCCCCCTTCGTCCGGGATTCGAGCGAAATAATATATCGGAGATGATCCTCAAAGAAGCGGACCTCGATTTTTCCGTTGGAGATAACCGAACGTGCAAGGCGGCCCACCATTTTTTCAAACTCGTATTCGATAGGCATTATGGCTTTTGTGCCCGCCTGAAAATGCATATGGTCCGGTGCGGAAGCCCCGCATTTGGGCCCGTTGTAAAATATAGTATAATATTTTCCGAGCGATTTAGACAGATCCAGCAGCTCCGCAAAATTTCCGATTATTGTCTGCGGCGTATGATTCTTTTTCGAAATTGTGAAATGTTCCGGAAATATGGGGTATGGATTGCAAAGAATAACAAAGTGCTTGTTGAACGAGAGACTGTTTTGTTCTGCCGGCAGGTTTTCCGCGCAGAGGAAACATTTTCTTTTTCTTACCGCTTCTTCGTTCACATCGGCGGATGAAGATTTTATCCTTTCGGGATTGAATTGTATTTTCACATTGAAGGAATCAAATTCAATTTCCCTGGTAATTATTTTTTCGAGATTATCGTAATTTGATTTTAAAAGCGGCCAGGAGTTTTTTTGTTCTTCCAGCAATTCACGGGCTCTTTCTGCCCACCGGCCGCTGTTGTTGTTTTTGTCGGGCTTCTCTTCGAATATCATTTTTCTCTGTTCAATTTTATTCTTGCCGAAATTTCAAAAGTGCGTAGGCGGTCTTTATAATTGTTGTTCGCATTTAATTTTGCCGTCTCCAGCATAGAATCCGTATTCCCATCCCATCTTCTGCACAGATAAACCGGCTCGTAAATTCTTGCAGTCTTAAATTCGCGGGAAATTCTTAAACCCAGAAAATAATCTTCTCCGTAACTCACATTCGGAATTCCAATCTTGCGCAAAAGCGGGGTGTAAAAAGCGCGCGGCGCTCCAAGCCCGTTGATCCGCAGCGCATTGTTCGGTCCGTTCTCATCGGTCCATTCGCGGTGATCAATCAATCCGGGCGGAATTTCATTCAAAGAAAAATCGGTTAGATTGTATGACCCGATAACCATTCCGCATCTTTCGCTTTTAAATTTATCGACTATCTTTTGAAGAGTGGTTTCATCCTTGTACAAGTCGTCGCTGTCCAGCTGAACGGCAAACCTTCCGCACATTTTATTTTGAACCGCATAATACCAGCATCCGCCGATTAAAAAATCATTTCTTTCCGGAATTAAATGATGCAGGTTGTTGTGCTTAGAGGAGAGTTCTTTCAACAGCTCTGTTGTGCCGTCGTTCGAGTGGTTATCCACAACAAGAACATTAAAATTAAAATCTGTTTTTTGAGCAAGCGCAGAATTGACTGCGTCCTTCAATGTTTTGATCCGGTTCTTTACAGGAATAATCACGGAAGCTTCATACTCAAAAACTTCTTCTTCAAAACTGACCGGCGCGCTGGATAGTTGGATAAACGCACCAATTTTTTTCAAGTGAGATGTGAATGCCTGCTCCATCTCTATCTGCACATTTCTGTTTTTGGGATCCACGTATTCGAACAGTTTTTCGCCGAGTGTTTCTTCCGCCGTCTCTTCGAAAGAGTATAAATATTCCGGTATTCTCATTATAGAATAATTTCTGGAGAGGCTCAGTCTGAGATCATAGATGCCGGCGAAATTGAAACTGACACTGATATCCTGCGCGCTCTTTTTAAAAGCTAACGCGCTGAATAAAACCAGCGGACCAAAATCGAAATCGTCCCGCACGCTTCCCGTTTGATAATCTATAAGCGGATGCTCTTTTCTCACCCCGTTTTTAATTTCGATATGATCTGAATATACTAATCCCGCGCCGGTATCCAGCGCCGTATTCAAAAACCTTTTCACTTCCTCCGGTCCGATATTGAGGCTGACCGGTTTAGTGAGCAGGAATAAAAAATCTGTGTTGCACTTTTCCGCAATCAATTTAAGGGCCGAAGAGCTTTCCATTCTGACCGCGCTTAGTTTTTCCGTTTTGCCGGATTCTATCGCCCGTAATTTATCTCCCAAAATAAAAATCTTGCTGATCTGGGGGAGCGTGTTTAATGTGTTTACAATCCGCTGAATCTGCGGGTCATTCGAATCTGTTAGAAAAACGGAAACCGTTGCCATTCTATCTCGTAATTTTTTCGAAATGCAACTTATGAAAAAGAGATCTGACTTTAAATTGAAAGAGATCGGATCCAGCCATGCCTGTTCTTTAAAGGAAACGGGGTTCCCAAAAATTACATAAGAAACACCCAATAAAGACGGACTGTCTTAATTAACCGCCCTCTCGCTTTTCAGGTCCTCATTTTGATTTTGAAGTGTAAAAAACCGGGGATGAAGGGGAATGAAATTCCAAATAATGCGAAAATGGTTCAAAAACGCATCTTTTTTTATTTTAAATGTCTGCACGGGGGTCTCAAATAATTGAATGGTATGGTTATAAATGAGTAAATTTGGGGTATCAAAAATGAGTCTTCATATAAAGAGTAATTATTTGGGCATCAAAAGGTTGACATATTTTCTGTTGATAATTCTTCTGGCTAATGCGGGAACGGTTATCTCTGAGCCTGTATCAAAATTAAAAGCGGGATCCAGAGCCGGAAGTTTCTCCCAGAAGGTTCTCTGTTCAACTTCAGTGGATAATTATAAGCTCCATGCGGGACCGGTTCAGAGCGGGACCGATGGAACTGGCGGTTTTATGCCGGCTATTAGATCCGAGCAGGACGGCTATCTTTATAAGAATTTTCTCCTATCCGAAAAATATATCTATCATAACAGTAATTCCGGGCGAGCCGTTATCTGGTTCACATCACGATTCAGGAATTAAGACTACCAGTATTTCGGCTAAAAGTTTTCCTTTATTCAAACTTTAAACGATATGTACAATAATCAAGAGGTATTATTTGCGTAAGTTAAAAATAGCTATCATCATTGTTCTAACTGGCACAGGTGTCGGGTTCATCGGATTTGGCGACACGGCCGCTATAGAAACAGGCGGTGTGGCTAAAATAACAATAAGCAGAGATGCGGAACCGAACTTAACATCCGTTAGCATCAATCAACTTGGGGTGATGACCGCCTCCTGGTATGGTCCTCACTTTCACGGCAAAGAGACAGCTAATGGCGAATTATATAATCAGATGGCTCTCACTGCGGCCCATAAATCGCTTCCTTTCGGTACAATTCTGCAGGTAACAAATCTTAAAAACGGTAAATCTGTTGTAGTAAGAATTAACGACAGAGGTCCATATATTGACGGACGGGATTTAGATCTGTCAAAAGGGACGGCTACGGCATTAGGTATGCTGGGCAGAGGGGTTATTAAAGTAAAAGTTGAAGAGTTGGGACTGAGTCAAAATATACGACCGGTAAATACTCTTAATTAGTTTTATAAAGAGGCTCTATTAAAAGCATCTGTATTAATTGATGATGCCGTATTGAGATTGGAATCAAAAATCGGTTTTCATCTTTAAAAATTACTTTTAAGAGAGCCTCTTTCAGTATCACGCCCTCCGGAAAATTTCTTGCTCTTGAGTTAAAAAAACATTTATTTAGACAATAATTTAAGCCGATCTTTTGTACTAAATATATCAATCATCTGTAAGGAGCCTAATATGAAAAAAACTGTAACAGCTGTTCTCCTCTTTCTAGCGCTTTTTTCACTCCCCGCAAATGCACAGTTTAAATTGGGGCTTGAACCTGCGCTTGGAATGAATTTTAATATCCACACAGGTTCTGATCTTCCGGAATCCGGATCGGGATTCGGTCTCGTAGCTGCCGGCCAGGTTCACATGCAATTTTCAAACTCAATAGGAATGATAGCCGGACTGGCATTTTATGATAACCGCAGCGGTTCATATTCTCAAACCGGTTCTTCGGGAGGAGTTAATTATACCGCAGATGTAAGTTCAAGTTTGGCATATTTTCAAATTGAATCTTTGTTTAAATACACACTTCCGTCCGATCTCTATTTTGTAATAGGTCCGGAATTGGGATTCAATGTCGAAAGCGAGTCGGAAGCAGATGTGAAAATAACCACCCCCGGCTTTGTATTTCCAGGCGGAGGAACATCTCAGACTTCAAAAAATTCGATCAAGGATACACAGGTTAGATTCGAACTTAAGATCGGCGCCGGTTATGAAATACCGATAGCCAAAAAAATTCAGATTGTTCCCCAATTCACTTTCGGTTACGGTCTTACAAATGTAGTTAAAGACTTCAAATGGAAAATTTTATCCTTCCAGGCTTTATGCGGAGTTAAATTCGATCTTCTCTAAGAAACACTTTTCTTGAAATGAAAACGGCGCTTCAAGCGCCGTTTTTTTTAAGCATTTTATTTTTCCGGAATGATAATGCTAATAGTGGTGATGGAATCCTCGCCGGAACTTACACCAACCCGCCCGTTATGAAGATTTGCAATTGACTTTACCACAGATAAGCCGAGACCCACACCGCCGATTTTGTTTGTAACGGATTTATCGGTTCTGTAAAATCTTTCAAATATCTTTTCTGTTTCCTCCGGAGGAATTCTTTCCCCTCTATTTGAAACGCATATTATTATTTCATTTTCGTTTTTTTCCACTTTCAATTTAACGGTGCTATTTTCTTCTCCGAATTTAAAAGCATTTTCCACAATGTTAGATAAAGCCTGCTTCATCAGATTTTCATCGAACCATGCGGTTAATGCGGGCATGGGGTCCATAACCAGAAGCATGTTTTTTTCCGAACCGAGAATAGAAAGACTGTGGATAAGGGAATTAAGAAAATTGTAAAGATCAATCTCCTGTTTGTTTACCGAAAGAAGCGAGTTGTCGCTCTTTGAAATGAAAAACAGATTGTCCACTATTTTAATAAGCCGCAAAGTTTCTTCGTAATTGCTTTTAAGCACGGATCTGTAATACTCGGGAGCTTTCTCAGATTTTAGAGCAATTTCAATTTCTCCGCGCAGAATAGTAAGCGGGGTTTTTAATTCATGAGCGGCAGAGATAGAAAACTGATTCATAAAGTCGACCGACGTTTTAATTCTTCCTATCATTTCGTTCATTTTGTTTACAAGCCGCCCGAATTCATCATTATATTCATCACCGGGAATTTTTTCGTTGAGGTTTTGTGCGGTTATTTCTTCCGTCTTTTTGATGATTGTATCTATCCTGGCGAGAGATTTTGAAGAGATAAGCGCGCCGCCGATAATGGAAATAATCAAAAATATCGGTGCAATAATTATATAGATCGTAATGAGGTCGTTGAGGGTCTGGGAAATAAATTCCTTGGGATAAGCGACTGTAACAACATATCTTTTTCCGCTTAACCGGCAGACACGTATGGTGCTTGTCGATAAATCCTTATCGCGATAATCAAAAAGAATTTCTTTTTCTTTTCGTTCCGGAAACGAAAGGGTTTTTTTGCCCAGGTTCGCTGTCTTAAACACATCCCTGTTCTGCTGCGCTACAACTATAAAAGTATTTCTTCGATTGAAAACAATCGCGTCGTATGCGATATCCCAGATCACTTCGTCTTCGGATTTATATACCGGTCCGGGCTTAAAAGATTCCAGATCTACATGTTTCTCTTCGATTACTCTGAGGATTGCGCGCGCCTGAGTTTTTAAATTCGAATCTAGGTTCCTGTGAGAAAGATTATTAAGCGTAACATATACAGTCAATCCAAGCAGAATTTCCATCAAAAAGAAAAGGGAGGAATACCAGAGGGAAACCTTGAAGCGTGTTGATGTGAATATTAATTTTATTTTACCGAGCATAAATTGAAAAGCTCTATTCTTTAATAATGTAACCGATTCCCCTTGCCGTATAGATCAGCTGATTATCGAATCCGTGATCTATTTTTGTTCTAAGCTTATTAATGTGAACATCAATTACATTTGTCCCGCTGTCGAAATGAAAATCATAAACATGTTCTATCAAGCGGGTTCTTGAAACAATTTTGTTTTTATTTCTTAACAGGTATTCGAGTATTGAATATTCTTTGGGAGTTAGAATAATTTCTTTATCGCCCCTCATAACGCTGTGAGCAACCAGATCAACAGTCAAATCTTTTATTGTAAGAAGGTTATCTTTTTGAGATTCTTTTCTTCTCAGAAGAGCCCTTGCTCTTGCCGTCAGTTCTTCAAAAGCAAATGGCTTCGAGAGATAATCGTCGGCTCCGCTGTCCAGTCCTTCTACTTTATCTTTTGTGCTGTCTTTTACAGTGAGTAGCAGGATGGGCGTTGTGATTCCGTTTTTTCTCAGCTCTTTTGTAAGCTGGAGTCCGTTCATCACCGGCATCATTACGTCCGAGATAATTAAATCATATTCATTGGTTAATCCGAAATCCAGACCTTCTTTTCCGTTGATTGCGGTATCAACCTCGTATAGTTCTTCTTCCAGCCCCTTCTTAATGAAAGAGGCGACTTTCTTTTCGTCTTCTACAACTAATATTCTCATATCATTAAGATAAACAAAAAAGGAGAGTTGTTAAACTCTCCTTCTCTGTCAAATTCGAACTATTATTTTTAATTATTTTTTTACAGCTGGTTTCTCTGCTTTTGGAGCTTTTTCTGCTTTAGCAGCTTTTTCAGCTTTCGGAGCTTTTTCAGCTTTTGGTGCTTTTTCAGCTTTTGGTGCTTTTTCAGCTTTTGGTGCTTTTTCAACTTTAGCAGCTTTTTCTGCTTTAGCCGGTTTTTCAGCTTTCTCAGCTTTAGCAGCTTTTTCTGCTTTAGCTGGTTTTGCTTTTTCTGCAGCAGGAGCTTCTACTTTTTTCTCTGTTTTAACTGCTGGTTTTGCAGCTTCAGCTTTTTTCTGCGGCTGAGCCTGAGCAAATACAGAAGCCGTGAAAACAACCAATACTAATAATGCAACTAACTTCTTCATTTTGTACTCCCTTTGTTAAATGGTCGACCTTGTTAAAAATTACAGATTGAACTTATAAGTACAGAATTAAGGAACATTAAATAAAACATTAAGAAATATTAATATTCCTCCCGAGCTCCTCAAAAATTGTGGATGCTTAATAAACGGGGAATAATTATCTTTAAATTGAAAATCTTCCATGAGACTATATGACTGTGTTTTTTTCAAAATCGTGCGAACTTGGTTTGCAGGCTGTTCTTTTCCTCTCTGCCAAAGAGAATAGAATTTACAGAGCGGAGGAGGTATCTAAAGAATTGAAAGTGCCGAAGGAGTTTGTTTCAAAAGTTATGCAGATGCTGACCAACAGCGAAATTGTGGGTTCAAAAAAGGGAAAAAGCGGAGGATTTTATCTCGCAAAATCGCCAGATCAAATAAAGTTGATAGATATTATAGAAGCTATCGACGGACTGGATGTTTTCAAATCCTGCGTGCTTGGCTTTCCCGGATGCTCAAGCGAAACTCCCTGCCCGGTCCATAATCATTGGGGAAAACTTAGGGAAGAAGCTTTACAAATGTTCAGTCAGGAGACGCTGGAAAACCTGAAAGAAAAAACCGCAAGCAAGATTGCGTCTTTATAAAATGGAGAAGATGAAATGAGAACACCGCTCAGAACAGATGAAAAAATAATTTTGCAAACCCGCAGGCACTGGTTTGTTTTAATAATACCTTTTTTATTTTCTGCTGCACTCATCTGGTTCTCCTTATATCTTTATTCTAAAACTCCTTCATTGGAATGGTACCCGCTTCTTCTAACCCTATTTTCTCTCCTATTTATAGTCTACCGGTATTACGCATGGAAATTTGATCTTTGGATTGTAACCAGCCACAGAGTGATTGATGAAGAGGGAGTGTTCTCTATAAATTCTAAAGAAAGCCCGATAGACAAAATAAATAATGTTTCCTACCGGCAGTCGTTAATCGGCAGAATAATAGGATTCGGTGATGTGCAGATACAAACTGCTGCGGAGCAGGGAGAAACAAATTATTCAAACATTTCAAAACCGCAGAGACTGAAAGAGGCGCTATCGGCAGCACAGGAAATTTATAAAGAATTTCAGATGAACAGGCAGGCGTATAAACTCGCAGATGCCGTTGACGGTGAAATTGGGGAAGAAACAAAAGAGTGTCCATACTGCGCGGAAAAAATAAAAGCGAAGGCTAAAGTGTGCCGCTACTGCAAAAGGGAGCTTTGATTATTTAACCGCCGACACAAAAATATCTTTGGAATTTGCCGGCTGAAATTTTTCTCCCGAGAAATTTTTCATAAATTTTATTCTGCCGAAACCGTTTTTTTTGAGCTGAACTTCAATCTCATTTTTTTTATGCGGATAATGTTTTGTGGTTGATATAGTAAAATTCTTTGGAGAATCATTTAGAAAAGTAAGAATGTTGAAGTCCAGATTATCCTTACCAAAATCATAAAAGCGGATTATCGTTCTTCCGTCGCGCACCGCTATATTATTTATTCGTTTCCCCTCTTTTCTTATCAGATCGTAATTCAAAATGTGAAGAAATATTTTTCCTCCCGGCAATAGCATGTTATACATTTTTTTTAAAGCGAGAGCAAGATTTTTTCTCTCCAAATGCGCGATTGTATTTCCTACAGAGAGGGCATAGTCGAATTTTGAGTAATAATTTTTTGAAACGGAATGAAAGGAATTTACGCTGGTGTTAATCTGTGCACCATATTTTTCGGCATTAAGTTTTGTCTCTTCAATCATTTGGGATGAAATATCGAAAGCAGAAACTTTGTGCCCGTTCAATGCAAGCGCCAAAGAATCGAGCCCCACTCCGCAGCCCATATCGGCTGCGGTTCCGGGTTTATCAAATATTTTCCCGTAGGCGGTTCTTCTCAGTTCAAGATTTTTTTCAAAATCGATCATCTTTTCGTAAAATCCCGAGATCCCGTCATAAAATTTTTCGGCAGATTGAATATGTGCCTTTGCGTATTCCATTCTCTTTTCTCAAAAAAATTAAAATTTTTCTCCTTTGGCTTCGCGGATGTGGCTCCCCACGGAACGGATTCTGCCCCACATCGAAACAAAGAAGAGAATTATTCCCGCAACCTGACCAAGCGATGAAATAAGCGATAAGAACTTTAGGATTTCATTAGTCTCCATTGCGGATGAAAGAACCTGCGTTATAAAACGCACTATTGTTGAAACCGTGAGCATATAATAACATGCGGAAATAATTTCTGGTTTGTAGAGAGCGTCGTTTTTTTCGGGTCGGGGAAAAAACCAGAGCGCCACACCCATAATCATCATCATTACAGAACCGAGAAGAATTATGTGAGTATGTGCCGAAACAAGATCCGGATTGGGCCAGATGTTAAAATAATTTTTCGCGGCCAGCATATAAAATCCGGTCAGAATTCCTATCACCAGAAAAATTATGCTGGTCTTGATAAAATACCGCACCGTCGAAAACATTTTTATCTCTCCTGGGATTATTTAGTCTCCGCCATCAAACCGGTCTCCAGTTCAATTGCACGCGGGAAAAGGATATTATTTTCAAGATGAATGTGCTTATGAAGATCGGCCTCAAATTCTTCCAGCTCCTGATAAGTTAAACGGAAAGTTGTGCATGCGTCCTGGGGCAAATTAAAGTCCGATGTAAGTTCCCGGATTTTCTGAAGAGAATTTCCGGCGGAAACATGTTCTCTTTCCATCTGGTTAATCGGGTTCTGGATTGTTCCGTAGCCGCCGTTCTTCGGTTTCTCGTTAAAATTTTTAGAATCGACAAGATATTTAATCAAAGGGAATAAAACCCTTTCCTCTTTCATCATGTGGCTCATAAGCTCTTCTGCAATTGCGGCAAATTCATTTTGCACTTCTTTAATGTATGGATATTTTTCTCCATGCGCATTAAAAACTTTTTGAAGATGCGCGCTTATTTGAGGCACGGCGTTTCTAACATAACCGTGATGATTGTTTACAATATATTGAGCCAGAAAATTAAGATCCCATTCGGAATATCTTTCCGTTTCTCCGGCAGATGAATAATTGACTTTATTTAATTCTTCTATAAATATTTTTTCCGGAATTTGTTTCTCTGTTAACGCTTCTTTCAGATTTTTATTTCCCTTGCAGCAAAAGTCGATTCCTAATTTTTCAAATAATTCCGCAGCGTGAAAGTTTTGAACAACTAAATCCCTTACTTTCAGGTTTGCAAAATCGTTTGCCGGGTTTACAGATTGGGTATTCATTTTATTTCTCCTTATTATTTTGAATTTTTTCGATTATATCCTGAACATCCTGGTTTAAGCCAAAATGCTGAAACTTGACTTCGCCAGCTTCATCCAGCAGGTTAATAATATTTGAATGTGAAAAACTTCCGTCCGGCTCTTTTTTATATTTAAATCCGAGGACGGCAGCGAGCTCGCTGACGCCGTTTTCGTCCCCCGTGAGCAAAGTCCATTTTTTCAAATCGAGTTTGTTGTTCTCCGCATATTTCAAAAGCGCGGCAGGAGTGTCTCTCTGGGGATCGATTGAGATTAAAAGAAAATTCACATCATCCCTTTTTACTAAACTTTCTATTTTTTTCATATCGTTTACAATAAGAGGGCAGGCATAAGTGCAACTGGCAAAGATCATCGCCATTACCTGTTTTTTCCCCTTCAATTTGTCGAGCGTTACCCGCTCTCCAAGTTCGTTTTTCCAGGCGGATTCAAGCTGATAAATTGAATTATCGGATTTTGCGCCGGCGCCCGGATCGTCGCAGCATGATTTATCCTGTGGCGATTTCAGGCTTACTTGTGATGATGCACTGCCGGCATTCTTTTCCTTTGCCAGCAAAAATATCAGAGCAGCCAACAGAATGATGCTAAGCGTTGTCGAAATTATTAATGCCTTTTTCATTTTTGCCTCTCACTTCAGATACGGTTAAAATTCATTTTACATTTTTTACGCAGCGGAATCCCAGATTGTCTGTTGTGTAATTTGCTTTCAGACTGCTTCTAAATGCAAAACGCATGAATGCCGGATAATTCTTGAAATCCGATGCGTTCACAGAGCCGCTTCCGCAAAAAAGATTTCTTTCAAGCCCGCTATCTCCTCTCGATTCGCCTGTAACAAGAGCGCTGAAAAAGTCCGATGTCCACTCCCAAACCAATCCGTGCATATCGTAAACATTCCAGAAATTTTTTTCGCCTTTTTCCACCGGCTCAAGTTTTCCTGTGGACGGCTTTGAATACCATTCGAGAATTTTTTTTATATAAGCCGGGTCTGCGGATCCGTCCTCTTTATCGGCGCTTGCCTTGGCAACAAATTCCCATTCCGCAACAGTGGGGAGTCTTTTGTTCATGTATTCCGCGTACGCTTTTGCGGCAAACCAGGATACATTTGTAACCGGTGCGGCAGGATTTACATCCGGACCCGGTTCGGTGTCGCTTTTCCAATTTCGCAGATAATTTCTATCTGCGAAAATGTTTTTTACGCGCGAGCGCCTCCATTTAGGGTTTGATTTAACAAATTCCAGATACTGCAAATTTGTCACCGGATATTTGTCCATATAAAAAGGCGCCACTTTTATTTTGAGATTATTTTTTGAAGCAGCATAAAGAGGGGTATAAGTACCGCCGGATATAAACGACATCCCTTTATTCGAAGGAATGTTTTTTTCTCCGGCAGTTAATAAATAATTATGCAGAAGCAAAAAAATAAGAGCGATATTTAAGATTATGCTTTTCATCAGAACACCCTGTTATTTTACTTCTTCCCTCTTGCTTTTTTAATATCAGCCGGTGTAATTGCAGCATCTTTATTGAGAAATCTCTTGTACACATAAGTGAGTACGGCAGCCGCCTGAGTGTCGTCCAAATTTTGCGGAGGCATAATCCCGTTATATGTTTTGTTGTTTACTGTAAGCTCGCCGGTTCTTCCCGCGATAACGTTTTTTATTGCTTCGTCTTTAGACTGTTTGGCAAGCCAATCGGAATTTGCCAGCGGCGGAAATACATTAGGAATTCCTTTTCCGTCTGCCTGGTGGCATGCAACGCAGCTCATGTTGTAAACGGTTTGTCCGGCAGCAAAAGCATTTCCGGGTGATGATGATTTTTCTGCGCCGGCCATTGCGCTCTTCAAAAGGGATTCGTCTACCTTTTCATTTCCCGTAGAATATTTTGAAACGTAACCCTCCTTGTTTTTATCGGAATTAACTTCTCCCGTAAAAGGATTAACGCCGCCTGAAGAGGTGACTGCGCCGGAATAAAGATCATCTTTCTGTTTGCCGGAATAGATTGTTTTGTTTTCGGGACCGGAGACGGCAATCATTCCAAGCGCTCCTTTGTTGAATGCTCTGAAGATTGAGTGGTCGACCATAATGAAATTTCCCGGCACGTCGACTTTGAATTCTACAATCGAAGATCCGCCTGCCGGCACTAATGTAGTTTGGACATTTTTCTGCAGGGGAATATTTCCCCCTTCATTATAAACCTTGTCGAAAATTTCTCCGATGACGTGAAACGAGGAGATAAGATTGGGGCCGCCGTTGCCGATAAACAAGCGGATAGTTTCTCCTACGTTTGCGCGCAGCGATTTGTCTCCCACCATTGATCCCACCGATCCGTTAAAGACAACATAATCGGGAGTTTCAGTCAAAGCTTTCTGCATGCTGAATGGTTGTAGTCCGGCGTCGCCGTAATTTCCTTCAGTATAAAATTCACTTTGCATTATGTAATATTCGCGGTCCACCTTGGGAAGTCCCTCTTTCGGTTCAACCAAAATCAAACCGTACATTCCGTTTGCAATGTGAAGGCCAACCGGCGCAGTCGCGCAGTGGTAAACAAAGAGTCCCGGATTTTTTACAGTGAAAGAAAATATTGATGTATGTCCCGGTGCTGTAAAAGATGAAGTAGCTCCGCCTCCGGGTCCGGTTACTGCATGAAGATCTATATTGTGTGGAAGTTTGTTGAGCGGATGGTTGTGAAGATGGAATTCAACAAGATCACCTTCTCGTACTCTTATAAAACTCCCCGGCACATCTCCGCCGAATGTCCAGAACACATATTCAACTCCGTCGGAAAGCTGCTTTATGGTTTCTCTTACTTCGAGATCAATAATAACTTTCGTCGGATGCGTTCTTGTAATTGGCGGGGGAACAAAAGGGGCCTGGGTTAATTTGGCATGTTCCTCGCCGGATACCTGATCCGAACTCTCTGATCCGCAGCTTATGACCAGCATGCTCAGCATTGTGATAAAAAGAAGTTGTGAAAGCCGATAAAATTTTTTCATATTTTTTCCCTCAAGAAAAAAGAACAACATGTCTTATTATTATAGAAAAAAAGAGAACACAAACAGAACTTATTTAATAAAGGAGTTTTTATTCCGATTGAAAACTAATGAAACGAGGATATTGTGTCAAGTTAAATTTTTCGCATGTCCGATTTAGAGGGCCTGATGCAATTTTGGTTCAAAATCGCACTATCTGGATTAATTTAGCTGTAAAGTTCTTAAAATTTCACCGGCCGGACTTATAATTATTGCCTCGATTGGAATTCGGCTGCCGGCAGCCTCCGCAGACTGTTGTGCCAATTGTGCCAATCCGCTGCAGCAGGGCACCTGCATTATCAGAACGGTAATAGATTTTATTTTTGAATCGGTTATCATTGAAGTTAGTTTCTCGCAATAGATTTCTTTATTTGCATCGAGCTTTGGACATGCGATCGCCAGCGATCTTCCTTTTAAAAATTCTTTATGAAAATCAGGAAATGCAAATCCGCAGCAGTCGGCAGCCAGAAGAAGGTCAGAGTTTTTAAAATATGCCGCATGGGGAGAAACAAGATGCATCTGAATTGGCCATTGTCTTAAATGGGAAACTCGTGTTCCGTCTTCATTCTCGTTTTGATCAATGTTTTCAAGGGTCATTTCGCGCGAGCCCGAGCAGCCGCAATGTGGTTTGTTTTCCCCACTCTCCTCATTGTTAAGAGGATTTTCAATTCCCTTCTCGCGCAAAAATTCCAATGCTTCCCTCAGGTATTCAAACTCTTCATGATCGCGAAGATGTTTTAGGTGCGCCGCAATAACATTGGCGCCGCCCCTGATTATGTATTCCATTACTTTAAATTCGTCATATGGCTCAGCTTCACGTTCCTCAATTGTCAAAGCTCCGGGAGGGCAATTTCCAAGGCACGCGCCAAGTCCGTCGCAGAAGAGGTCGCTTATGAGTCTGGCTTTGCCGTCAATTATCTGGAGTGCGCCCTCATGGCATTCGGGCACGCAATTTCCACACCCGTCACATTTTTCTTCATCTATTTTTATGATTTTACGAAGCATATTGAATCCAATTTGATAAACAGAATTTTTTTTCTGATATTAATATATGAAGATTTATAAAGCAATACCAACAGATCTTCTTGAAAAATTAAAATAAACAGAAAGACGTTGTATGAGTTTAAAGTATGTAAAAAATATAGACAAGCCTATCCAGAAAATCAGATTTGCCGTGCAGGTGACTTTTGCGCTTTTGTGCATCTGGATCGGAATTGAGTTCTCGCAATTCATCTCTTATTTAGAATCGAACGGAGCCGGGATTTTTCATCAGAGACCTCCCGGAGCGGAAGGGTTTCTTCCTATCAGCGCACTTATGAGTCTGGTCTATTTTGTTCAGACAGGTCAGGTTCACCATGTTCATCCCGCAGGATTTTTTATTCTTCTCGCCATAATAGGAGTTTCTTTCGTTTTCGGAAAAGGATTTTGCAGCTGGATGTGTCCGGTAGGATTTTTATCCGAGATGGTCGGGGATTTCGGCGACAGGATTTTCAAAAAAATTTTCAAGAAAAAATTTAAGCTGCACAGGTTTATAGATTATCCGCTCCGTTCATTGAAATATCTTCTTCTTGCGTTTTTCCTCTTTGCAATTTTTTCGATGACGGAAGCTTCTCTGGCTGTATTTTTAAGCGGCGAATACAATATTGCGGCTGATTTAAAGATGTATTACTTTTTTGCGGATATTTCCCGCTTCTCGCTAATTGTGATAGGGTCTTTGTTCTTGCTGTCAATTGTGATAAGAAATTTTTGGTGCAGATACCTTTGTCCTTACGGCGCTCTTCTCGGATTGGTTGGAATTTTAAGTCCGAACAAAATTAAACGGAACGCCGCAAGCTGCATAGACTGCGGGCTGTGCGCAAAAGCTTGCCCATCATTTATCAAAGTGGACAAAGTGATAACTGTCCGCTCGGATGAATGCACAAGCTGTTTGAACTGCGTGGACGTTTGTCCCGTTGCAGATACGCTGGATGTGAAAAATGTTTTCAGTAAAAAGAAAGTATCAAAAAAATTAATAGCCGCGGGTGTGATCATGATTTTTATAAGCATCACCGGACTTGGAATGCTGAGCGGAAAATGGCACAATGATGTTTCGAAGGAAGATTATCTGATGATACACAAGCATCTCAATTCAATCGGTCATCCTACAAGTTCTTCTGAAATAAACGAACTGAACAAATCCACCGAAAAAGAGAATGTGAAAGAAAATGAAAAGGGAAGAAACAGATAACTTGTTTACGCGGATATTTTTTCACTTTATTCCGCCGCCACAATGGAGATTTCCCGTAATAATTCTTCTCGGAATTTTTACGGGGTTGGGGATTTATGTTCTTTATATCTCTAATGCATTGTCATATCTGAGCGACGATCCTAAAACATGCGTCAACTGCCATGTAATGTATCCGCAATACGCAACGTGGGAACGAGGAAGTCACGGCAGAGGAGTAACGTGCAACGACTGCCACGTGCCTCATAATAATTTTGTCTCCAAATATTTATTCAAGGCAAATGACGGATTGCGTCATGCCACTTACTTTACAATGCGCTGGGAACCGCAGGTAATTCAGATAAAGGAAGCGGGGAAAGAAGCGGTGCAGAAGAACTGCATACGATGTCACGAAAACCTGATTCATCCTATCGCGCTCAGAAGCATCAACAATAAATCTGTGCAAGATCAAACAGAAAGATACTGCTGGGACTGCCACCGCGAAACGCCTCACGGCAGAGTTCACAGCTTGTCGTCAACTCCTTATGCAAAGATGCCGCAGCTTCAGCCGGCTGTTCCGGAATGGCTGGAAAAATTTATCTCATCTGGAAAGTAAAATTAATAGAGGTATAAAATGAAACCGATTCAAGAGATTGCTAAAAACAAACCGTGGCTGGGATGGGTACTCTTTTTTGTGACTGTGATAGTTGTGTTTTTGATTGGTTTGTTCGCATCATCTATAGTTGAAAGAAGAAATGAAGCATACACGCTTCAGCAGGTAAAACCGATTGCGGATTGGGAGCCGCGCAATGAAGTGTGGGGAGAAAATTATCCGCGCGAGTACGAAACTTATATGCAGATGCGCGATACAACTTTCGCAAGCAAATATGCCGGCTCTGTAACCCGCGATTACTTAAAAGACTCTCCCGAATTGGTAATAATGTGGGCGGGCTACGCGTTCTCTAAAGAATACAATTCTCCAAGAGGACATTACTTCGCGGTTAAAGATGTTCGAAATATTTTACGCACAGGCGGAAACAAAGTAAGTCCCCAGCCGGCTACATGCTGGTCGTGCAAAAGTCCCGATGTTCCCCGCATGATGCAGAAGATGGGCGTGGCTGAATTTTACAAATCAAAATGGAAAGATCTGGGGCCTGAAATTGTTAATCCCATAGGATGCCAGGACTGTCACGATCCGAAAACAATGGATTTAAGAATTACACGTCCCGCTTTAATTGAAGCGTTCCAGAGGCAGGGAAAGGATATAAAAAGTTTTACACACAACGAGATGCGCTCTTTGGTTTGTGCGCAGTGCCATGTTGAATATTACTTCAAAGGGGACGGAAAATATTTAACATTCCCATGGGATAAGGGTTTCAGCGCAGACTCGATGGAAGAATATTACGACAATGCGCAGTTCACGGATTGGACCCATCAGCTCAGCAGAGCGCCGATGCTTAAAGCACAGCATCCCGATTATGAATTGTACAAAACCGGAATACATGCGGATCGGGGCGTAAGCTGTGCAGACTGCCACATGCCTTACAAATCTGAGGGAGGAGTCAAATTCACGGACCACCATATTCAAAGTCCTCTGAACAATATTGAAAACTCCTGCCAGGTTTGCCACCGGGAAAAAACCGAGAAGCTCATTCAAAATGTTTACGAGAGACAGGATAAAATTTTAGAGTTGAAAAAAATCGCCGAGAAAACCTTAGCGGCGGCGCACATTGAAGCAAAAACAGCATGGGATAACGGAGCCACAGAGGCAGAGATGAAACAAGCTTTGCAGCTTATCCGCCATGCGCAGTGGAGATGGGATTGGGTTGCCGCATCCAACGGTCTCGGTTTTCATTCGCCGGTTGAAGCAATGAGAGTCCTCGGCACTTCAATTCAAAGAGCCGAAGAGGCGAGAAAAGAGATTGCGCTTGTGCTAGTTAAACACGGCGTTAAATATCCGATTGCCCTTCCTGATTATTCCACAAAGGAGAAAGCGCAAAAGTATATCGGATTAAATATGCAGGAACTCAAAGCGGATAAAGCGGATTTTCTTAAGACGACCGTGCCGGAGTGGGACAAGAAAGCTAAAGAAAGGCAGGGGTCTCTCCAGAAATATTAATTTTTATATTTTTGAGGCGGAATTATCCGCCTTTTTTTTCCGCGGTTTAAATTCCAGTCAATTATTACAAAATTTATCTGCACTTTCCGGAGAACCAGTAATGAAATTTTTGTATTCCCTCTCGCTCTCATTTTTTGTTTTTTTTACAATCAGTTCTGCTCAGGATAACAGAGATTCTCTAAAGACTTATAACCTTGGAGAAGTGATTGTGACCTCCCAAAGAAGCAACATTATAAAATCATCGAGTGTTTTCGACGTGCCGCTGGATAAAATCGAATCCTTGAACGGCACGGACATTTCAAAAGTTTTAATTACAGAAGCAGGCACTTACATTTCCACCAATTCCAAAAATGAAACAAAGATATATATGCGCGGTTTTGATCAGAGAGATATTTCGATTTTTATAGACGGCGTTCCGGTTTATCAGCCGTATGACGGAATGGTCGATCTGAGCAATCTTCCGGTTAATACGATAGAAAAAATAACTGTCTCTAAAGGAATGCCCTCCCTTCTTTACGGCGCCAATGCAATGGGTGGAACGATAAACTTAATCTCGAAAAAAAGTAATTCACCGTTTGCGGCGGATATAGACCTTGAAGCTGGAACCGCAAATAAAGGCGCTCTGGGATTCAACGGCGCCATCAAAAATTTTAATTATTCATTAAACGGCACATGGTCACAATCTGACGGATTCAAGCTTCCAAAATCTTTTCCCGGAACAAAAAATGAGAACGGCGGAGTAAGAGAAAACAGTCAATATACAAACCGGGGCGGCATGCTGAAATTGGGATTGGATGATTTTTATAATTTCAATCTGGCTTATACGCTGATGCTTGTAGATAATGAAAAAGGAATTCCCGTTGATATTTACACAGCCAGGCCGCGGTATTGGAGATTCAGCGAATGGAAAAAAACAGTTAATAATTTAATGTTCGCTTCAAATCTTTCGGATATTTTTGCAGTCAGAGGCAATCTATTTTATGAAAGTTTTTTTAATGTGCTTGATTCTTACGACGACGCGACTTTTACCACGCAGAAAAAACCATTTGCATTCAGATCCACTTACGATGATCATACCGCCGGAGCAAATTTAACGGCGTCTGCCGATTTGAGCCACGCAGGACTGACGCGCTTATCATTCTCTTACAAAAAGGACGTTCACAAAGAGGAGGGAAATTTTAACGAAGGATTTAAAAAATATGAAGCCGATAATTTCAGTTTATCGGCAGAACAGGATCTGCGGCTTGCGGAAAACATTTTCATGATCGCCGGTGCGGGATTTAATTTTTTGAATCCGGTTTATTCGAACGGGAATCCGCTCCGCTCTTCCAATTCAATATTCAACGGCAACCTTGGAATAAATTTTAATCCCGATGAGATTATTTCTCTTCACGCAAACTTGGCAATGAAAAGCAGATTCCCTACGCTAAAAGAATTTTACAGCGAAACAAAGGGAAAATATGTATCAAATCCGGACCTTGAACCGGAACAGAGTTTAAATATGGAAACGGGAGCGGCAATAAAATATTTTAATCAAAACAATTTAGGACTCACAATTTTTTATTCATCCGTAAAGAACCTGATTCAGGAAGCGCCCGTGGCCGGAGGATTAAAACAATTTCAAAATATCGGCAAGGCGGTCTTATCGGGAATTGAGCTGACCGCGGATTATAAGTCGGAAAATTTTAAAATCGATTTTAATTACACTTACCTTTACGCCAAAAACAAATCTGATAATGCGTTCACCGATGCGCTGGCATACAGACCCGAACAGACCGCCTCGTTGGTGCCCGAATATATTTTTGATTTTGGTTTAACCGCTGGCGGAGAACTGATTTATATCGGCAAGAAATACGGAACGAATTTAGACATGAGCACATTGGTTTCAATGCCGGATTTTATACTGCTAAATCTTAGACTATCGCAGAAAATATTCGGGCATTACACTATTTACGCCAGGGTGAACAATGTTTTCGACAAATATTGCGAAACCGAATACGGATTTCCGCAGGCGGGACGGGAATTGATATTTGGAGCCAGAATAAATTTTTAAAATATTTTATCGGTGAATTATGAAAATTGAAAATGTTCCGTTTAATGTGGTCGACTGGAGCAAAGTTGAACCGAAAGAATTTCCGGGAGAGAAGGGGAAATCATTCTGGAAAATTTTTGAAATGGGAAACATCAGAGTCCGCGTAGTCGAATACTCACCGGGCTATCTGGCCGATCACTGGTGTCCCCGCGGGCATGTTATTTACATTCTTGAGGGGGAATTGGTAACAGAGCTGAAAGACGGAAGAACCTTTATATTAAAGCCTGGAATGAGCTATCAGGTTGGAGACGGTTACGAGCCGCACCGGTCGCGTACCGAAACCGGGGCCAAACTTTTTGTTGTGGATTAAGATTGTCTTCTTCAGCCCCATTTTACCGGACTCGCTTGAGCAGATTAATGTTAAAGCCCAAGGGGAGCTTAAAAATATTTATAGAAGACCAGCTATTCCTGTTCACTCTTTCCGAATTGATTCTTATGTTTAAATAGAAATGCGCGGCAAAACGGAAATTTGTTTCTCCATTCACATATTACACCAGCAAACGTTCTGCCGGGGCAGAAATTCATAAAAATATTTTGAGAGATTCGGATTACAGGATTATAAGTTTTAATCCGGACTAAATTAAAGATCCTGATATTCCGAATAATTTAAATGGAGAATAAAATGAACCAGAACACAAAATTTGGTTTTATTCCCGTTTCAAGTTCTATCACTCAAACTCCTTTCGAAGAAATTGTCGGAGAAATTATTCCATCGCTCCATTCAATAGGGGGCGAGCAGTTTGCCGAAGAGAATGCCCCGGAATTATTCCCCGTTTATTTTTTGATTGTCACCGGCGGGACAGAAGAAAAAACGGTGGCGCTTCTGAACGAAAGAAGAAAAACGATAGAAAATGAGACGGCAATTCTCCTCGCCCACCCGGGCAACAATTCCCTGCCGGCATCTCTCGAAATTCTCGCAAAGATTCAGCAGGAGGGAATGAAAGGGCGAATTATAAATCTAGACGACGAAACAAATAAGGGATGGCTTGATGAACTGGAAAAAACCGTGAAGCATCAGGCGGTTTTTCATCAATTGAAGAAAACAAAAATCGGATTGTTCGGAAAGCCGTCCGACTGGCTTGTAGCAAGCATGCCCGGTGAAGAATTAATAAAAAGCATATGGGGACCCGAAATTGTTAATCTGAGCATTGACGAATTGAAATATGAGATAGGGGAAATTAAGGAGGACGAAATTGAAGAAGATAACCGTGTATTGACAAGCAGAGCCGTAGAAATAAAAGAACCAACAAAGAAAGAGATTAAAAATGTTTTAAAGGTTTATGCAGCGCTGAAAAGGTTAATTAAAAAATATGAGGTGACTGCAGTTTCTGTGCGCTGTTTCGATCTCGTTACGGATCTAAAAACAACCGGATGTTATGCGCTTTCGAAATTGAACGATGATGGAATCATTGCCGGCTGCGAAGGCGATCTTGTTTCAACACTAGGAATGCTCTGGGCAAATTATTTAACGGATCAGATAGTTTGGATGGCAAATCCCGCGCGTATTGATGAGCCGAATAATTCAATCTGGCTTGCCCACTGCACGGTGCCGGTTAAGCTGGCCGAAAGCTACAAACTGCGTTCGCATTTTGAATCGGGATTGGGAGTTGGCATACAGGGAGAATTAAGCAAAGGCAAAGTAACTCTTTTAAGAATCGGCGGAAAGAATCTTGATAAGCTCTGGGTTTCAAACGGAGAGATTGTAGAATCTGGCTCATTCGAGGATCTATGCAGAACGCAGGTGAAGGTAAAACTTCACGGCTCTGTGAAAGCGGGAGAGCTTTTAACAGCACCGCTCGGAAATCATATTCTCATGATGAGAGGAAGCTACACAAAAGAGTTAACGGAATGGTGGGAGATGTTCGTTCATTCTGATATAGATAAGTAGTGGTAATAAATGAGACAATAGAAGTTTTATTAGCAAAATTTTATATCCCCTATATCTTGAATGATTGATTGTATGATGCTCATAGCCTGAGTTTGTGCCTTTGTTTCTGGAAAAGGAATTGATGCAAATTGTTCATGGAGAGCGAAAAAAATTCATTAGTACTTGTACTAAAGGATGGATATTCAAGTAATAAATGCGGATAATTTTATGGTATGTTATTTGAGATTTAAATAGATATATTTATAAAGGATAAGCGGCTAATCGATGAAAACCGGGGTTTCAAATTTCGCGGGTACCGAGAAATTTAAAAACATTCATTATATAAATGGGGTAAAAATATGGACTCAAGAAAAACTTTTTTTTCAATCCTGTTTTTTATTTTAGCGACCAATCTTTCGGCACAATATTATTATTTAAACATTCAAGATCCGCAGCGGACATGGTATTCTTCGAAGGGGACTATTGAAGAAGCGGTAATCTCTGTCGGTCCCAAAGGCTTGTACAGCCAAATAAGCATGTATCTTACATTTTCCGCCAGAGGCGGAAGTTTTGTTGACGGAAGTCAATTAGAAGCGGTGTTAAATTTTGATTTACCCGAGGGAAGTTTTGTAACCGATTTGTGGTTATGGATTGGAAACAAAATAAGCAAAGGTAAGGTTTTGGATTATTGGAGCGCTTCTTCAATCTATGAAGGAATAGTGCAGAGAAGAAGGGACCCCGCAATTCTTTCCCGAAAAGGGAACAAAAGCTATGAATTGAGAGTTTATCCACTCGAAAAATCGGGGACAAGAAAAGTAAGAATTACTTATTTAGTTCCGAACACATGGACTGAGACCTCAGTCACAACCCCCTTGCCAAATCAAATCCTTAGCGCTTCGCTTAATAAGGTCAATTCTTTTAGCCTAGTAACCTGGTCGAACCTTGAGTGGACTAACCCTGTTGTAGACAATTACAACGGCAGTTTTGCACAATATTCAGATTCTTTTTTTAATGATCATTTGAAAATGAATATTGATAATCCATCGACAAGTATTCCATATTATCTGACATACAAAAGTCCTATGGTGAACGGACTATATTTTAAATATT
Source organism: Bacteroidota bacterium (assembly GCA_021812705.1). Classification (GTDB taxonomy): domain Bacteria; phylum Bacteroidota; class Ignavibacteria; order Ignavibacteriales; family Melioribacteraceae; genus Fen-1258. Next base: position 92,537 of record JAKAMT010000001.1, read on the forward strand.
TCAAAACCAATAATGATGGATACTATCAGTTGTCGGTCTTACCTTCAATTAGTCAATCGGCAACGGAAAAGAAAGTTTTATTTCTGATCGATTATGACAGCAGAAAAAGTAATACTACAAGATCTCAAGTACTTGATGGAATAAGACAAACATTATTCAACAATGTGGCGGTGAATAGCAGCTTTAATATTTTATATTCTGGACTTACTATTGGAAAATTGAGCGGTGATTGGATAGAGGCCAACCCCCTTAATATTAACAGCGCTTTCCAATCTATCAATGAGAATTCCATATCATCCTACAGCAATCTTACGGCATTACTCAAAGAGGGATATGATTTTCTAATCAAAAAAGGGGGTGGAGTTGTATGTCTAATATCAAATTCAGATCAGCTAGGAAGCAATGCTAACGCGAATGCATTAATAAATGACCTTAGAAATGTTCTTACTATAAATCTCCCCACGTATATTCTTGATTATAACGATAAAGATTTTACTTACTACTACTTCAATAACAGATCATACTTGGGCAACGAATATTTTTATGATAATCTTTCCAAGCTTACAGGCGGAAGTTATCAGCGGATTTCCGGTACATTCAATAATTCTCTGCTGGACTTATACTCAAAAATAGGCGGGACTATAAATTCATTTGATTTATATACTACACTTGAAAATGGATTCAGTTTTTCAAGGCAAAACCTTTCCAACAACGGTTCTGTAGTTAGTATAAGAAGACCAATTACTCAAATCGGCAAATTCATTGGACAGTTCCCTTTTATTATTAAAACTTCGGGCGTATATAATTCGGTGCCCTTCACTCAATCAATGAGTATAGTGGAAAACAGTGATAAATTAGGAGAACCGGTTACTGAAAAAATGTGGGTTAATTCATACATCACGTCCATCGATGTGCCGCCTGTTACAAATTCGGTAATAAATGAGATTGTAGGTCTGGGTATAAGATATGGAATTCTTTCCAGGTATAATGCTTTTCTCGCGCTTGAGGATACAACATCATTCTGCAGCACATGCTATTATGACGACGGCAAACCGATTGGTCCGACGGGTGTTGAGGAGGCGAAAGAGATTCCGGCAGATTTTTCGATCTCAGCCTATCCCAATCCTTTTAATTCACAGGTAGCAATAACAATTAAAATACCAATGAAATTACTTTCGAAGAATTTCACTTTTAAAATTTATAATATTTTGGGACAAGTGGTAAAAACTTTCAGGATTGACAATATTACTTCTGTCAACAAATTATTCTGGGATGGGAAAAACGATGACGGACAGTATGTATCATCCGGAATTTATTTCTTCAAGGTTACTTCCCCCAATTTCACAAAATCAATCAAACTGCTGTATCTAAAATAAAAGATAGACTCAATTAAGTATGCGCTCATTCAAATGAGCGCATACTCTTTTCTCCCGACCACTGCTTTAATGTCATTAGAAAAGCTCTTTCGAGGGTAATTCAAGGGTATTTTGCAAAAGACAATTATTAAAGCCATGATTACGAAATAACCTAAACAATACCGCCATTTTTTACGATAATCTATTGAATAGAGGAATTAGTAAATGCGCATAATATTAAAAATTGCAATGGTGTTTGTTTTTGCAGCCCTGTTTAGTGCCTGTTCTACTGTTTTAAATACAACGACTCAGGAAGTAGAGCTAACAACCACACCTGCGAATGCCAGGATTACAATTGACGGAAAAAAATTCGGCACAACGCCGCAAACGGTAAATATAGACCGCGGATCGAATCATGTGGTTAAATTTGAGCTTGATGGTTATGATACATATGAAACGCAGCTTACGAGAAAAATTTCCTTCTGGTTCTGGGGAAATGCACTGAACGGATTTGTTCCCGGAATGCTGATAGATATGTTCACGGGCTCCATGTACAATATTCTTCCGGAAAAAGTGGATGTAACATTAAATCAGGCAAAGCCGGAACCGCCCGCAAAGAAGAGATAGTTTACCGTCCGGCGTTAATTATTTCTACGTATTTTTTATAAACAGAATCATCTTCCGGCAAGGCGCCCGGAATTTTACAAATCTCGCCTGCGAATTCAGAAGCATACTCATTAATTTTTTCAATATCCCATCCGCACATAAAGCCGACAGCCATTAAAGCCGAAAAGGCATCGCCGGCGCCGAGCGTGTCTTCCACGGTTACAGAACAAGCGGGGCGAAAATTTTTTTCATTTTTGTTATATAAAATTGATCCTCCGGCGCCCAGAGTCAATCCTATCAGATCAATTCTGAAACCATTCATCAATTTTTCCGCGGCCGAATCGTCTCCGGAATCCAGGCCAAATAGTTCTTTGATTATCTCAAACTCTTCGCGGTTGATTTTTATGACGCTGCAGGCGCGGAGAGTTTTATCTATAAATTCTTTTGTGTAAAAATTGTGGCGCAAATTAAGATCACAGAAATATTTTATTCCCTCTGTTTTCAAGACTGACTCGATCGTTCTTTTGGAGATTTCACTTCTGGTTGTAAAAGTCCCGAAGCAGAGAAGATCGGTTTCATTTTCAATTATTTTTTTTGATGATTCATTCAAAGTCAGATAGTCAAAACTGCACTCGGACGAGATAATGAATCTGGGAGATTTGTCTTCGTCTATCGTTACATAGACGGTTCCGGTAGGGTGATTCTTATCTATATTAATGTTGTCCGTTTTAAAGCGGATAGAATTAAGATAGCGCATCATCTCTTCACCGTTTTCATCGTTTCCAACACTTGAAATAAAATTTGCCGAGTCTAAAAATTTCCAGACATGATAGATAAAATTAAACGGTGCGCCGCCCAGTCTTTTCTGATCCGGGTAGACATCGTACAGAATTTCGCCGATCGCAGTTATTTTAATTTTATTCATAAAAATTATTTTTTCCGTTCCCGGTTCTCCAGACGGTCTTTTTCCTGCTCCTTCGCTTCACGCATCATGTTTTCGACTTTGTCAATTTCCGGTGATTCTTTAAGGGATTGCCAATCGAATTTTTCGTCCAGAGGAGTAAGGGCTTTCTCCGGATCAAAAATTCTTCTGTCGATATCCAGCGCCTTGTATGGAGTAAAATCGGGTTTGTCCGTAAAGAAATCTGCAAGGTCATTTGCGAAGGCATCGAACTGATTTAAATATGGAACGCCAAGTATGTTCCAAAAAGTTTTGAATATGCTTCCGAAGCTGTAATGCACTTTGCTTACGTAATTCTTTTTGGCATAGGGAGATATTACCATTAAAATGCTTCTGTGCGCGTCAATATGATCAACCCCGTTCTGCGCATCGTCTTCTGTAATAACTATCATCATATTTTTCCAGTAGGGAGTATGTGAAAGAAATTCAATAATTCTTCCTATGGCTAAATCATTATCCGCCATGTAGCTTTCTCTGAAAGGATACCCGTCATTCGGTCTTTCGCCTGCGCCGTGGTCGTTCGGAACGATTGCTGTAATTACCGCGGGCATCTCTTTTCCCGCGCCTATCCACCTTTCCTTAAATTCTTTCATAAACATATCTGCGCGGAACTGATCCGGAATGCTTGTGTTGTAAGTGGGATATATCTTTGATGAATTATCGAATAAAGGCGCGGAGAGAGGGAAATTTACAATTGATTTAGCGCCCGTGTATTTAAAACTTTCGTGATAGGCTGCAGGCTCGAACATCAGTCCGCATCCGAAATTGAAAAAACTTTTTTTGTTTCTGTGAAGATGATCCCAGATTGTGCCGGCTTCGTTCATATCTTCCGGATAGACTGCGCCCGCTGCGCCGTTCATGCCAAATACTCCCGGCGCTTTGGAATCCTCTTTGAATTCACGATTGCCGCCGTAATTGGCGGGCGTAGTAGCTTCCACCCATTCATTGGGATAAGTGTTTGCAAGCCAGCGGTGTCCGTCGGCTGATACATCCGAGTCGACATAAAAGTTGTCCGAGATAGCAAACTGTTTTGCAAGTTTAAGATGGTTAAAAGCGACCGTAGTATTATTTACTTCTAAAGTTTTTTTTCTGTTTGTGAAAGAAACGTTTCTGCCGTATCTCGCAAGTGAAGAATCCCCGTCCGCTTTTTCTATCTGTCCGAATACTTCATCGAAAGTTCTGTTCTCTTTTGTTATGAAAACGATATGTTTAATAGGGCTCTCTTTTTCTCCCGGGAAGAGGGGAACCGGATTATTCTTTCTCGACAGCAGTTCTGCGGCGTTAGTTTTGTGAAATGAAAAATTATTGTCGATCACTTTTTTAGCAAGCGATTTCAATTCTTCATCTGCAGGTATGTCAATTATACTCACGGCACCTTTCATAAGATTTCCTATGTAGCTTCCTTCGGGTCCGCGTTTAAATGTAGCGCCTCCGTTAGGCCCGCTGCCGAATCCTTTTGCGTTTGCTACGAACAGTTTTTTCCCGTCTCCGCTAATTTTTACTCTTGCCGGAAACCATGCCGTTGGAATATATCCGAGAACTTTGAATGAATTGGCGTCTATAACGGCCACCGCATTTATTCCCGCGAGTGCTGCAAACAATCTTTTTTTATCCGGAGAAATGGTTAATCCGAATGGAATAAGGCCCCGCAAATTTTTTAATCTTACATCGGGTGAAAGTTTTATGTTTTTTACAACTTTCTTTCTTTGAATATCTATTACTGAAATGTCGTCGTTCGATCCGTTGCTTACAAAAACAAATTTATCTGTCGCGGCTAATGAGTTTGGGCTTGCACCTCCCACGGCCGGAATTCCATCTATAAGTTCACCGATCTGAGTTCCTGTTTTAATCTTTGCAGAGACCTCAAAATTTTTATTCTTATTCTCTATCATAAAAACGGAGAATGCTTCTTTGGAAAGAGGATCTCCCAGACCGGGCACTTCAAGTCCGTTTACGGTTGTCCCAGTTTCCGATTTTTTTGAGAGGTAGGCGAACGGAGGAAAATCGAGAGCCTTCTGATTCATGTTCTCTTTAGTGATTCCCTTGATCAGGCTGTATTGATACATTCCCACATTAGCAACAAAAATATATTTTTCGTCCGGCGAGAGTGTAATTCCAAACGGATATCTGCCGACCGGAACGTTTTGAATTATTTTTTTTGTTTGTGTATCGGCCACGATCATCCTGAAATTGATCTGGTCAACGGCAAAAATTGTTTTACCATCCCGGGATAAAGACAGATCCCCTATGTATCCGTGCGAGTAATCGATCCCATTCTCCATCTGTGCGCAATCTATCGAATCCTTTTTTATACCTGTAGAAACATCAAAAAGATAAATGCAATTGGTCTGTCCCCCCGCTACATAAACGGTTTTGTTATCAGGGGAGATCGCAAGTCCCATGAATACAGAAGCGAGCACTCCTTTATCGGTATTCGGTCCGGGCGGCACCTGCAGAACCGACTGATCTTTTTCTCCGGCATTTTTAATTATAGTAATGGAGAGGGGAGATGTGCCGGAATTGGCAGTTACAATTATTCTGCCGTCTTTGCTTATTGCCATTCCGTACGGATGAGGCGCGGTGGAAATCTGTTTTCCAAGCGGAGTTAAAAATCTTCCGTTCGGAATTACCGTGGTTCCTTCTCTGTTAATTTTTGTGATTTCATTTTTTGAAGGAGCGGAGAGAATCCATAAATCATTTTTTATCTGTGCAACGACAGATGAAATAAATAAAAGAAGCGCAATAAAAATATTTTTCATATATATCTCTGTTTCGTAAATGATAGACTAATTTTTTTTAACGACCTGTACGAATAGAGCTCCGGCAAAAGCTACAGCCATTCCTATTCCCTCGGCAAGAGTGATTGCTTCGCCGAGAAAAATCCACGCCAGCACGGCAATCTGAATGAGCATGGTGCCGTTTATTATGCTCGATTCCATTGCGGTAAGGTTCCTAAGAGTGAGGTTCCAAATAGTAAATGCGAACGCAGTATTTACAACGGCCAGCCAAACAAGAAATAAAATATTTTTCAGACTGAGCAGAGGCAGACCTTGAATCATGATACCGGTCATGAGCATTATAACCGAACCAATTCCCATGGTTATTACTGTTACGGTAAGGGGATCGAATTTGTGGGAGCGGTTTATATTTCTTCCTAAAACGGACGAGAAAGAATTTGCCAAAACGCCGACCGACATCACGCTTATTCCAAGAATTTCATCCGCGGGCAAATTCACCGGAAAGAAATAAACCAATATTCCCAGAACAAAAAGGATACTTCCAAACCACTGACGCGCCGAGGGCTTTTCAGATAAAAGAATTACTCCCATTATTGAAACTATGATAGGCGTAAAATTTTGAAGTAGAGAGACAGTTACAGCAGGCAGCAGAGAGAGCCCTATGAACTGAGTTCCCTGCGTGAAAGAATAAAAGAGAATGCCGAGAAGAATAAATTTGCCAAGATCTTTTTTTCCTAAATTTTTGATTTCTGATCTGATTTTTTTCCGGAATGCGAAGGGAAGCAGTACAAGAAAGGCCAGAGTATAACGCAATCCCGCGTAGGTCAACGGGGGAATTTCGGTCAAACCGATTTTAATTATTATAAATGAAGTTGACCAGAGAAACGTTACCAGCAGAGCCAGCAAAACGGAAGCTGTTCTGGAGATTTGTTTCGAAAAAATAATAGCCTCTCTGAATTATTTTCCAAAAAATAATTTTACCGCATATGCCAAAAGAAAAACGGCAAAGATTTTTTTTAACATTCCTTCCGGAAGAGAAACGGCATAGAGAGAAGAGAAGTAACTTCCGATAACAAAAGTAACGACCATAATTCCCACCGCTCTCAAATTTACATGCCCGGCTTTGTAATAATTTAAAACAGCCAGTATTCCTATTGGAAGAAGAAGAAGCCCCAGCGAAGTTCCCTGCGCGTCTTTTTGAGTATAGCCGAGAAGTCCGACCAGCATCGGAATGATAATTAATCCTCCGCCTATTCCCAAAATTCCGCTCACCAATCCGGCCAGAAGCCCGATTAACAAAAGAATAAATATCTCGTTCATAACGCTCTTTTTGTGATTGAAAAAATCGAATAAAGTAAACGGTAAAAACTTTCATTTAAAGATAGAACAGTTAATCGGATGATTCAACGCAGCGGCGCAATATTCTAACCGGAATATTACTTGTGTTTTATAAGGGGGGCGAGAAAAAGTTGTTTATTTACGTGAGCGAATCTGCTATTTTATAGATGAGAATTAAAATTTTCGTGAGCCGATGATAAATCTTTACACGACAAGTTTACGCAGCAAGATATTGCTTGGTTTTACGGTAATTCTTCTGATTATGTTTTTTGCAACGCTCTGGAGCATCTACAATTTTTATTATTTGAACGAGCTGATAAAAAAAACAATGCAGGAAAATTATTCCAGCCTTATTGCCGCGGACAATATGGGAAGCGCCCTGGACGAACAGCTCCAGGCAATTGTTGTTATGTACAATCAAAGTTTCGAAAAGGGGGAAGACTCATTTCAAAAAAACAGAAATGAATTTTATTACTGGTATGAAAGCGCGCGGCAATCCGTAAATTCACCCCAAGGCAAGAACATATTGGATACTCTGAATATCCGGTATCAGGGTTTTCTGAAGGATATATATAATAGTATAGATTTTAATATTTACAGAGCCGAAAAAAGGCAGACTCTAAGAAGCGATTATGTGCGGTTTGTGAGCGAGATACAGGGATTGAAGAAAATCAATAACGGAATACTGGATCTCAACCACAAATCGCTTAACAAATCCGTGGTTGAAGTTAAAGACTTGACTCAGAATGCAACTATAGCAATACTTCTGATTTTGTTCGGCGCCATAGGAATCAGCATAACTTTCGGAACCAAGTTTTCGAATTACATCGTAAAGCCGATTTCAAAATTGCGCGAAAGCGTTACGCATATAGGCGAAGGAAATTTTGACGAAAGAATCGAGATTGATGAAAATGCCGACGAGATAAACAGTCTTGCCGAAGAATTCAACAAGATGAGCGAGAAGCTGGGAATGTATGAACGGTTTAATCTGAATAAAATTCTTTACGAAAAGAAAAAATCGGAGCTTATAATTGAAGGCATGAACGAACCCGTTCTGATGGTTGATGAAAATTTTAATATCGTTCTCTCCAATAAAACATTCAACGAAGCTTTCAGTCAGCAGAATTTTGATGCGTCTACAATTAAAAAACTGATATTGCCCCAGGAAAAAACAAAAGCCAAAAATGAAAACGGGGAAGATTCCGGCCTCTATTTGAAAGACGATATGATTCAAATTAAGGATACGGAGGGGAATCAGAAGTATTTTAAGGTAATTGCCGCTTCATTGGAGATTCCCGAAAGCGAATTGCGCGGTACTGTGATTGTGTTCAACGATATTACAAAATACCAGGAGCTCGACCGGATGAAATCCGAGTTCATAGCAAAAGTTTCGCACGAGCTTAAAACGCCGCTTACTTCACTGGGCATGGCGCTCGGAATTATTGAGGATAAGGTGGTAGGCGCCCTTACGGAGCAGCAGACAGAGCTAGTTGCTTCAATGAAGGAAGATTACGAGCGGCTCAATAAACTTGTTTATGAAATTCTTGAATTGACCAAACTGGAATCCAGTATAGGAAAAATAAAATTTGAAAAATTCGAAGCGCATAAACTTGCAGACCATATTCTAAAAAAATTCTCAATCCTGGCGAAAGACAACAATATCAAGCTTCACGTGAACGACCAGAGCGGAGATCTTCTTATCAACGGCAGTTACGACAATATCCTCAGCGCGGTTGAAAATTTGGTTTCAAACTCGCTCAGATTTACTCCCAAAGGGGGAGAAATTAATGTTCTCTTTGCAAAAACGGAGGAGAACCTTGTTATAGAAATCTCCGATACGGGAATCGGCATCAGTCCCGATAATCTGAAAAAAATCTTCGATAAATTTATTCAGATTGACGACAGCGCGCCCGGCAGCCTCGGCCTGGGTCTTTCAATTGCAAAGGAAGTGATTGAACTTCACAACGGAGAAATAAAAGCGTTCAGTGAATTGGGACAGGGAAGCACTTTTCAAATTAAATTACCGGCAGCGTAAATGTATAAAGGAAAAATTTTAGTAATAGACGACGAAATCAACATTCTCAAAACTATCGAACTGTCTCTCAGCTCATCGGGATATCTTCCGGAAGTTTTTTCAGATCCCGTGAAGGCGCTTGAGCGATCGAAAGAAATTATTTTCGATCTTGCTTTCATCGATTTAAAAATGCAGCCTATGAACGGCCTGGAAGTTCTTGCGCAACTGAAAATAAATTCTCCGGAAACAACAATTGTTCTGATGACCGCACACGGCTCCATAGAATCTGCTGTTGAAGCGATTAAAAAAGGGGCCTACGATTACATCACCAAACCTTTTACGCACAAAGAATTTATTCATATCATCGAACGCGTATATGATCATCACCGGATGAATAAAAAAATTAAAGGACTTACTTACCAATTGACGGAACAGTTCGGGGACGATGATTTTATTGCCTTAAATCCCGCCACGAAATTGATTTTTAAAACGGCAAAGGAGATCGCAGACAGCGATATTCCGGTTTTGATTGAGGGAGAGAGCGGAACCGGAAAAGAAGTGCTTGCCAGGTTCATACATAAAAACAGCTCCAGGGAAAACAATCCATTCATAATCATAAACTGTTCGGCAATTCCGGAAAATCTTTTTGAAAGCGAACTATTCGGTCATGTAAAAGGGGCGTTCACAAATGCAATTAAGGACAGGATAGGGAGGCTTGAAATTGCAGATACGGGCACCGTCTTTCTTGATGAAGTTGCCGAAATTCCAAAATCGATGCAGGTAAAGCTTCTCCGGTTTCTACAGAGCATGGAATTTGAAAGAGTGGGCGAGAGCGTTACGCGCAAAATTGATATACGAATAATAAGCGCAACCAACAGGGATGTGGATTCCGATTTGGTCTCCGGATTTTTGCGCGATGATTTTTATTTCAGAATTGCCGGAGTTAAAATTAAACTGCCCCCATTGCGCGATCGAAAAGACGAGATACCTGATCTGATGAAACATTTTATCACAAAGTACTCCATCGGAAGAAGCGTAACAGTTTTAGAAGAAGCGGAAAAACTTTTAACGGATTACGACTGGCCCGGCAATATAAGAGAATTTGAAACAGTGATTAAACGGCTTCTGGTTTTTGCAAAGGATAATATAATCAAAGCGGAATACCTTCCGTCGGAGATTTTAAATTTCAAGCCGAAGCAGGCAGCATATCAGATGCAAAAAATAGAAGAGCTTGAAAAAGAACACATCATAGAGACGCTTAAATTAGCGGGCAGTCCAAAAGAGGCGGCTAAGATTCTGGGCATTTCGGAAACAACGCTGTGGCGCAAGAGAAAGCTATACGGCTTATAACATTTCCAATTTGTTCAAATTTCTTATTGAAATGCGAAAAAAGCAGGGCATTTCATTTTGAAATCTCCGTAAAGCGTTTAATTAAAGGAATTTATTTTGGATTGATTACAAAATGAAATCTTATTACTTTCAGCATGCAATATAAACGCCATCGCCGTTAACCGTGCTGAAAAATATTTTGATTTTAAGCTGAAAGGAGAGTTTTTCAAGAGATTCTTCTGCGGCATGTTATTTGGTATTAAAATGGGGTAACATAATTAATTCATATAGGAGAGTAACATGAAACAATCTGCTTTTATTGTAAGCCTTTTCTTCATCGCTATGATAGCTGCATACTTAATCTATGAATTTGTTCTTGGTAATCCGGCAAACTTTGCTGATTACGTAACAAAAGGAACAAAAGAAGTACCGGCAAGCGGCAACATTTTAGGTATGACCTATGTAGGCGGTCCGCTTGTATCTTTATTGATCGGTCTTTCAATCATGGTTTTCGCTATTATTATAGAAAGAACCTTAACTTTAAAGAAAGCCGCTGGCAAACAGCCGGTTCCAAAATTTTTCAAAAAAGTTGTTGATCAGATCAGAGCCGGTCAGATTACAGACGCAATTGCTAGCTGCGATGCACAGAGAGGATCTGTTGCAAACGTTTTAAAAGCAGCATTAACCCGCTATGCAGAAGTTACTTCAAATAAATCAACAGTTGATGTTGAAAAACAGCTGGTAGAAGTTCAGCGCGCAGTTGAAGAATCTATGATGCTCGAAACTCCTCTCTTGGAGAAAAATCTTATCGCATTATCAACAATCGCTTCAATCGCAACAATGGTTGGTCTTCTTGGTACAGTTATCGGTATGATCCGCGCATTCAAAGCTCTTGCACAGGCCGGTGCTCCGGATGCTATCTCTTTGGCAACCGGTATTTCCGAAGCTCTTATCAACACAGCAGGCGGATTGTTTGCAGCTATTCTTGGTATCGTAGCTTATAACTTTTTCGTAAATAAAGTTGACAATTTTACATTCCAGATAGACGAAGCTAATTACAACGTAATGCAATTGTTAAAATCAAAGTGAGGTAATTAATGCCGCGCATTAAAAAGAAAAGAGTCTCCGTTCGAATAGACATGACTCCGTTGGTGGACGTGGCGTTCTTGCTGCTCACATTCTTCATGTTGACCACTCAGTTTAAACCGGCTGAGGAAGTTGAAGTTATATTTCCTTACTCGCATTCGGAAATAAAACTTCCTGAATCCAACACGATGACTCTTTATGTGAATAAAGATTCTAAGGTGTATTTGGGTTTTGATTCCCAGATCATGATGGAGAAAATGTTCGGACAGACGAATAAACTTCGCCAGGCAATTGAAGTTAAGACGGACGAACTTGGCGACATGTTAATTAAAGCAAGAATATCTAATCCCAAATTGATTACAATTGTCAAGGCGGATGCTGATTCAGAATACGGAACCGTTTCTGATATTATAGATATCCTTCAGAAAGTTCAGATTACCAGATTCAATATGGTAACCAACTTTAAAGTCGATAAAAAAAGTTAAATAGGAGAATAATATGGCTGGCGCAGATGTAGGCGGCGATGGCGGACATAAAAAACAAAGAGGCAAAAGAAAACCGAAGAAGAGATTAAGTGTTCGTATAGACATGACTCCTTTGGTTGACGTTGCGTTTTTGCTGTTGACCTTTTTTATGTTGACTACGGTATTCCGCAAACCGCAAACTTTAGAAATAAATCTTCCGCCCGACAAGAAAGCAGAAGTCAAAATGGCGGAATCTAACCTGTTAACAATCAGGTGCGATGAACAGCTTAATTTATATTGGAATGTCGGATTTGAACTTCCCAAAAAGATTAAGTACACAGACATGAAAACTTTCTTTGCAACCAAGCAGAAAGAGAATCCTAAATTTGTAGTTCTCCTTAAGGTTGACAGAAAAGCAAAATATCATGCAATGATAGATCTGATAGATGAGTTGGCAGTTGCCCAATTGACCAAATATGTTTTGGCTCCAATTACCGATATAGATAAAAAAGAAATGTCAAAAGCAACCATCTAAGGATTGGAGAGAGAAAATGTCAGAGACTAAGACTACAAAATCGAAAAACAACAATACCGGGGTTTACGGAGCTTTTGAATTAAAAAGACTCTACCCCAGAAATTATTCCATCGGCGTGATGATTGCTGTTTTAATTCACCTGCTCGGTGTTACTTCTTATTATGTTTATCAGGCAATGACGAGAGAGGATTTTGATAATATTCCGACTGTTTCTTTAAAAAAGTACAGCGAATTAGGACCGCCTCCCTCAATCACAAACGAAGCTCCTCCGCAGATCGCTGTTTCCGGTCCGGTAGCGCCTCCGTCTGTGGGCGTTCCAGTTCCCGTGCCTGATGAAGAAGCACCGCCAGAAGCAACAATCCAATCGCAGCAGGAGATGAGTGCTCAGGCTTCACCTACATTGGGTGCGGATCTCGGCGCTGGCACGCAGATTCAGCAGGATATTAAAATTGAGCCTGAGCAAAAAGATCAGGATCCGGATATGGATAAGTTCGTAGCGTATGAAAAATCACCGGAGATGGTAGTTGCTAAAACTCCCGAATATCCTGAAGTTGCAAAACGCGCGGGCATTACCGGCAAAGTATATGTAAAAGTGCTTGTGGATAAAGAAGGTAAACCGAAAAGAGCAGTAGTAATTAAATCGGATTCCGAATTGTTTAATCAGGCGGCTATTGATGCGGCAATGAAATCCGCATTCACTCCTGCAATTCAGAATCAGCATCCGATAGCTGTTTGGATCGTGTTGCCGTACAAGTTCCAGTTAAACGAAAACAACTAAATTGCAAACTGTAATGAAATACCTGGCTTACGCCACGGGAACAGTTTTTTTAGTGCTGGGCGTTCTGATACTTTTTACGAACGTTTTTAGGATGGATCAACTCCCATATCAATTCAAATTGATGATGGGAGTTGTTCTTTCTCTTTATGGAATTTTTAGACTTTTGGCCACATTTTTTAAAAAACCTCCAAGAGATGAAAAAGAATAATCTTTTTTTTATCGCACCCATCCTCTTTGTGCTGATTTTCGGTTACGGATGCCAAGAGCGCAAGCTTTCCCCCATAAAAGGATCTTTAAAGTGTTATGTTGATGAATCGCTTTACAATGTGGTTAAAACGGCAAGAGATACTTTTGTTGTTCACTACAAAGAGAGCAAGATAGATCTTGTGACTGTTAAAGCAAGAGAGGGAATTGCCGCAATTCTAAATGACAGCGCAAGTATATTTATCAGCTCAAGAGATCTCAATGCGGAAGAAAAATCTTTCCTTGATAAAAAGAGATCCGAAATAAGAAGATTCAAATTCTGCTACGACGCAGTCGTTCCTTTTGTCCAGGAAAATGATTCAAAAGAAAATATTACTCTTATAGAAATTAAGAAAATTTTAAGCGGCGAAACCAAGGGGATAAATGTATTTGTCCCGGAGCACAATTCCGGAGTATACGAGTATCTTAAGACAAAAGTGCTCGAGAACAAGGAACTCCAAAATGTTTCCATAGTTAAAAGCGAAGAAGAAGTAATTAACAAAGTAAAAAGCAGTAAAAAAAGTTTGGGATTTGTAGGGCTCAATAGTTTGGAAAATGTGAAGGGGATTAAAATTTTGGAAGTCGGTTCTAAAATAAGGAGTGACGGAGAAGTTCTCTATTACAAGCCGTACGTAGCGTATCTTACTACGCAGACTTACCCCTTAGTTAGAACAACAACAATATTTATTAATGATTTTGGGATTGGTCTACCCGCGGGCTTTTCTACTTTTCTAACCAGTTATGAAGGCCAAAAACTGGTTTCTCAGAATAATCTGGGTCCCGCCACAGTTCCAGTAAAAATGGTTTATTAAATCAACGGTGAGGAAATGAAAAAACAGGCATTATTAATTTTTGGTATTTTTTTCGCAATCATCATTAACATATCGGCACAAAGCACTTTGAGCGATGGTGAAAAAGCGATCAAAAATAAGGACTATGATAAAGCGCTGGCTATAGCAAAAGAGTTTATCGATGCTAACAATACAGCCGACGCATTTAAACTGTTGATTCCGCTGGAACAAAAGGAATTGCAGAGCAAAAAATTATTTGAGTATATGGGCGATACATATGCAAAGATGAATGTAGGCGAAAACGCGATTCTCTATTATGCAAAAGCGGAAGCGCTGGACTCTCTTGATGTCAATCTCAAATTCAAAGCGGCAGAACTTCTTACAAAAGCCGAAAGATATAAAGAGGCCGTTAATACATATTTAAAGATCGCGCAGATTGATCCTAAAAATTCAAAAGCTCTGTTAGAGGGAGCCACAATTCTTTATAAGGCAAAACTGTTTGCGGATGCTGCGGTTCTGTTTGAAAAATATCTGGCCTTAGAGAGCACAGAAGATGCGTATGTGAAAATTTCGAGGGCTTTTTTAGAAACAAAGAATTATGAAAAAACTTACCAGTATTCTACGGAAGGATTGAAGAAATATTCCAATAATTCTACATTGAACAAAAATGCCGCCATCTCAGCCTTCGGGCTCCAAAAATTTGATGAAGCGGGAAAATTTTATTCAGCCGTACCCGATTCTGATATGACCGTAAGCGATCTTAAAAACGCAGGAAGAGCGTTTCAACAGGTAAGAGATGACGCTACGGCAATTAAATTCTATGAAAGAGTAATTAAAAAAGACAGTACCCAGTCCAGTTTGTTCATGGATATGGGAAATAATTATTTGAGAAACAAAAACGATTCAATGGCTGTGAAATTTTACAAAGCCAAAATTGCAACAGATCCAAAATTTGAGCCGGCGCACCGTTACCTCGGCTTCGCGTATTTTAATATGAAAAATTGGGAAGGCGCGCGGGAAGCTTTCAAAGAAGCGATTAATATTTCCGATACAACTTTTGTAACAAATTACTGGCTCGCACAGGTTTACAACAGAATGGATTCAACCGATCAGGCGGCCGAACAATATTCTAAAATTCTGAAACTCGCGGAAGGAAAAGAGAAGCAGTACAAAAATGAAATTCTTGAAGCGTCTGGATTCCTGGGACAGAGATATTTCACAAGAAAAAGTTACGCCGCAGCACTTCCGCTTCTTTCTAAAGCGCTTCAGTTGAAACCGGGCGAATGGAGACTGATGGAGATGATGGGCGCCTGCTATCATCAGATGCAGAATTTTGATGAAGCAATTAAGTGGTACAGACAAGTTTTGAAACTAAACCCGAAGAGCGAAGTGGCCAAGAAAGGATTGAGAATGTTGAGCGCGGACTGATTCTGCGCTTATTCGAAAGAGATTATGACAGATAAAGGAAAAAATACTTTCAATCCCTGGCACAGTGTAGGCTATGGAAACGATACGCCCAAAATAGTTAATGCTATAATCGAAATTCCCGAAGGGTCGAAAGCGAAGTATGAACTTGATAAAACGAGCGGTCTATTAAAATTAGACCGCGTTTTATTCTCTGCCGTTCATTATCCCGCTAATTATGGTTTTATTCCGCGCACACTGAGCGATGATGAAGACCCGCTCGATATTCTTGTAATCTGTTCGGTTGAAGTCGATCCGCTGTGTCTGATTGAGGCTAAAGTGGTTGGCGTTATGGAGATGATAGATAATGAAGAAAAAGATGAAAAGATAATTGCCGTCGCAAAAAATGATTTATCCGTTAATTATATAGACGATCTCTCTAAAATGCCCCCTCACACGATGATACAATTGCAGAGATTTTTTGAAGATTATAAAAAGCTTGAGCATAAGAATGTAATAGTCGAAAAAATTGCAGGTAAAGAGGAAGCTTACTCGATAATTGAAGAAAGTATTAAGCGGTACGAGGATAAATACGGTAAAGAAATTTAACCGAAAGGATTAAAAATGGGGTTCAACCCGGAACAAAACGAACTTACAACCAACTTTAAAACTTCGCGTCTGATGGTGGTTCTTTATTCCATATTCGGATTCGCGGCGGTGATTATGACGGGACTTCTTCTTTTTTATATTTATAAAATTTTTAATTAAACACGCGCCGCGTTCTTTCTAAACTTCGGTAGGCGTACTTACAGATTTTCTCTCTTTATATTTCCAAAACAGATACATTGGCAAACCTGCCGCTATAAGAATAAGTCCCATCATTGCGTTTGATGTGTCGGAAATTATCGAGTTCACAAGAAACATAAACGAAAATATTACAAAAATAATAGGAGTGTAAGGATAGCCCCAGGTTTTATAAGGGCGTTCCGCATCGGGCATTTTTTTCCGAAGTATAAATACTCCTGCGGCGCCCAGCATGTAAAACAGCCAAGCCGCAAAGATCACGTAATCTGTAATTGTGTCGAAAGATCCTGAAAGCACTAAAACGCAAGACCACACCCCCTGAACTATTAATGAAACATGAGGCGTTCCGTATTTCGGATGAACCTTTCCGAGGTCTTTAAAAAATAAATTTGCCCTGGCCATTGCAAACGGCACCCGCGCAGTAGCAAGGATGCTTCCGTTCAGCGCACCGAAAGTTGAAATTATCACGGCTATCGAAATCAAAGATGCGCCGCTGGAGCCAAAAATTTTTTCAGCGGCAGATGCCGCTACAAGGGGCGACTTTGCCATTTCATTTATAGGAAGAACGAATAAATAGGCTACATTAATTAAAACATATACGCCTATAACAATCAAAGTTCCCCATAAAAGACTTAGAGGAATATTGCGTTTAGGATTTTTTACTTCTCCGGATACGTAAGTGACGCTGTTCCAGGCATCGTAAGCCCAGAAAGCGCCTGCGAATGCAAGCCCTATCATCGCTATAAGATTTTTTGTGTCGTGGTTTTGAATCGTGAATCCTGTATAAACGTTCGAAAAACTTCCGTTTCCCAGAAGGAGAAGAAACACAGAAATAAGTATGATGGAGATGATTTTTATATAAGTAACAATTGTCTGAACTACGCCCCCAAAAATAACTCCGATATAATTTACTCCCGTCAGAAAAGCTATGCATATAATTGCTACCGCCTTGGTTCCGAAATCCAAGAACGGATGAATATCGCCTACCATGGGAAGGTAGAATGCAAAGTCCTGCATATGCTGTGAGACTTGAGGATACTTAATAAAATATCCCAGATACTCTGCAAAGGCGTATGCAATAGCAGCCTGGCTTCCGGTTTGAATAACTGCAAGAATTGCCCAGCCGTAAAGGTATGCGGTAAAATCGCCGTACATTTTTCTGAAGTATACATACTGCCCTCCGGTCGCGTCAATCATGCCGGAAACCTCGGCATTAATGAGGGCGCCGATGAATGTAATCAATCCAGCGGCTATCCAGATGATTATAAGTAATTCGGGGGAGCCGAGCTGCTGAGCCATTGAAGATGGCTTGCGGAATATTCCCGATCCGATCATCGATCCCGCTACAATCATAATGGTTGCGGTTAAAGATAATCCCCTTACAAGTTCTGTCTTTTTTATTTTTTCGGTCATAGAGTGTTCTGTTTAAATTCCGCACAAAATAAGCAACTAAAAAGAAATCTCAAATGAAAAATTCTTTCTGATGCCGAAAAAATCCCAGCTTGAATTTATTAGCGACTCAGGAAGATCAAGTGATTAATGATTATGAAATCTAATCTGCCCGGAGTCTTAATGAGAGATCTTTCAGCGAGGCTCTGCTTTCCATCAATTCCGGAATATATTCAACTGAAGTTATGAATGTCCACAAATAAGCAACGATTGAATAAATATTTCCCAATGAAAAATCATCCAAATCTATGGCAATATATAGTACGAAGAGAAAAATAAGGAGAAGTACAATTCTCATAATTCCGAAATTAATAGCACCCCATGAAGCAATTTTTTCCTGAAGTTTGGCCATGGACTGATAAATATTCTTCACTTTAGCGGATTCTTTTTCCGTAAAAACTTCGTAAACCTGTTCAAACTTATCATGCAGCTCGGTCTGAAGTTTAACAACATTTTTGCTGTAGAGCAGGCTGAGAATGATAAGAGGGATAGAGATAAGAAGGCAGACTCCTGAAATTTTCCAATCGAAAAACGATAAAGCAATAACTGCGCCGATGATAGCAATTGTTTGTTCGGCCAATTCAGGAACTCTGTATTGAACGAATGTGACATATTCATGCGACAGATGAGCGCGCCCTGCCATAACGGAACTTTCCAAACCGGATTTAATTCCATTTTCCGAAATTGTGTGAACAAGGTCGACATATATTTTTTGGAATATGCGTGGCTCAAGTTTTCTTCTAATGGTTCCGCTTCCGGAATTGATCAGATATGCGGTTATCCAAAAAATGAGAGGAAAAAT
>JAKAMT010000162.1 GCA_021812705.1 Bacteroidota bacterium
TTTTTAGAACAGAAAGATTTGCCATTGTAATGCCAACTTTCTCCGCCAGCTCCGTTAGCGACATTTTTCTCTTTGCCATCATCACATCTAAATTTATACGTATCATTTTACCTCACACCGTTAAATCGTTTTCTTGTTTCAATTGCAATCCTCTGCTGAACACTTCTCCAAGAGCAAAGAAAAATATTCCGATAATAGCATAATAAAACCAATACATAAATACTTGAAGAGCGAATACAGAGAGCGACCAATTTTCTCCATAATAGAATCGATATTTAAATCCTCCGGTCAAATTTAAAAACAAAAAAATCCAAATCACCAGCGCCATTATAGGAACAAATATAATCGCTATTCCTATTTTTTTTAATTCTGAACTTGCGCTTTCGGTAAATGGTGTTTCGCCGCAAGAAAGTTTTAATATCTTTATAATTTTAAAAAGGACATACAAAATTCCTGTAAGATAAATTCCTGAATATAAAAATCGAAATATTTTTGTAAGATATTTATCTGCTAACGCATTGAATATCGCTACCTTTCCATAATAATCATGCGTTGGAGAGGGTATATCAATACTCAGCCTGGATAGCAGAAGATAAAATCCTCTATCATGGCCGTGGGCATTTAAAAGATCGAAAACAGAAAACACTATGAATAATATAACTATACCTATGAAGACGCCAAGTAAAATGTTGAAAAAACTCAACGACAAGCGAAGTAATTTTTTTGAATTGATGGTCTCCATTTCCCCCTCACACGGTTAAATCGTTTTCTTCTTTAAGGATATTTCCTTGTTTAAATACTTCTGAGAAGACAAAGACTATAAGTCCAACCAAAACATATTCGGGAATCAGCGAGAAACTGAATACATTAACCGGTCCGGCTAAAATTCGGCTTACTTTCATTCCTTCAACCACTAAATCTTTTGGCAGTGAGCTAACAATTATATTCTGCAATAGGGCATGAATGTGCGGGATTATTATTATCAAAAATGCAACGGTTCTCATATACTTAACATTTACACTCATAAAATGTTTCCCCTCATATACATTCTTGATGATTTTTCTTATTAAGTATATTCCATATGCCCATGAACCCAAAACCATAATTGGAATAAGGTTGTTCAAAATCATTAACACAGTTGACAGATGAGGTGCAGTAATTGTCCCTTGAATTCCGGTTAGTAAAAAATCACCATTTGCTACAACAAGTTTGGATTCCGCTATCGGCTCCAGTCGCACCGTGAGTCCGAACCACCCGGGCATTTCTGTCTTTGTCAAAGTAAAAATAATTGGCAGCAATATGGACAGAGCAGTTGCCGCCAAAGTCATGCCTGATGAAATGCTCAATAAACTGTATGCCGAGAGTGAAATCTTTTTCTTTTTTTCCATATGCCCTCCGTTAATTACTTAAAACAATATAATTCGGAAAATATTGTTTGTCAAGATATATTTATTGATAAACAACAAATATTTCTTTTTATTCATGGCTTAATGGGACTTGTTCTCTTTTATGGAGACTTTTCGGCAGTCAACTTTCTAAAGAATTCAGCAATGGTTTACTCGCCCGACCGGGCGTCCTCGCATCAATTAGCGGAAATATTTATCAATCGTCCACTTCAACGGATTGAGGTTAATATATTTTCGGATTGCATCAAGTGATTTGTCTTTCCGGATTATATGATCGTAGAATCTTTCCTGCCATTCAAATTCTGAATAATCATTCTTATTTGCCCAGCGTTTTACAGAACCTTTGAATTGATTTATTATTACGCCCAATGCTGGTAATTGTTGAGACGCCCGATCGGGCGTCTCAACTTTTATCCTGTCATTTATAATTATTATTCCATGTAGATGATTCGGCATTACTACGTACTCATCTAACTCGATACCCCGGAAATGATTCGGTATCTCTCTCCAATATTCGTCTACTATTTCGCCTAATTTATTCAAGACCATTCTATCTTCGACTACTTCGCCAAAACATTTTTTGTGCCCCTTCGAATTCATCGTTACAAAATACCATGCGGCGGAAGAATAATCCCAATCTTTTAATCTCGCGGATTCTACGCGGTATTTATTTTTATACAACATATTGTTTGAGACGACCGGACCGGTCGTCTCTACTATTAATTATTTTTTCTCCGGTTTTTCAACATTCACTTTGTAAAAAATATGCAACGCCGGAATTTCAATTGTATATTCGCCCGGCTCAACAAATGTTCTCTCTTTTGCATTCGTGGTTAAATTCCATTCCGCAAAATTTAATCCGCGGTCTCCGCTTGCTTCAAATTCCTTTACAAGCGTCTGGGATGAACTATAAACCTCGATTTTATTCTTGTCGATTTTTTTGTTCTGATAAAAACAGAATTTAACCGGATCCGATTGAGACCACCTTGATTTCGGATTGCTAGGAAGAACGCCGTTTGTTGCGGAAATAAATAGAGCGTCCTTGCTTAAAACAGATTCATCTAACTTCTGAACCGGATCAAGATCAATCGCAAATAACCCGCGTCCATGAGTCGCGGCTACCATAATATTATCCCGCGCATTAATCGCCAGATCGTGGACATATGCGGTGGGAAGATTTCCCTGCAGAGACTGCCATGATTTTCCTCCGTCTAACGAAACATAAACGCCAAAATCATTTCCGGCGTAAAGAATGTTTTTTTTAGTCGGATCTTCCTTGATCACATTGATTGGTCCGGTGGGAATATTATTTACAATGCTTTCCCAGGTATCGCCGTTGTTTGTGGATTTCCAGAGATATGGGGTAAAATCATCGTCACGCTTTCCGTTTTGACTCATGTAAAGCGTGTTCTCCTCATAAGCTGAAGAAACAATTTCAGAAACCCATTTGCCGAAAGGGAGTCCCGCTGTAATCTCTTTCCATGTTTTTCCGTCATCTTTTGTTACATGAATTCTTCCGTCATCTGTTCCCGCATAAATCAATCCGGCTTTGAGAGGAGATTCCGCGATCGAAAAAATTGTCTGATACGGAATGTCTCCGCTCTTGCTGGGATCGTTATAGGTCAGATCGCCGCTTATCTTTTCCCAGCTCTCTCCTTTGTCGGTTGATTTAAATAAATATTGATAACCGATATAAAGAGTGTTGGAATTATTCGGAGAAATTATAAATGGAGCCAGCCATTGTCCCCGCAGTTTCGGTTCATCCTTGCCGGCTTTCGGCGCAATATTTTTTGATTCCCACGTTTTCATATCCGTTCTTGTAAGCGATCCGTAAAATCCCGCAGAGTAAACTATATCCGGATTAATCGGATCGATGGCGTGGATGCTTCCTTCTCCGCCCGGCGCTCTTTCAAAATTCTGCGCGGGAATATTATCCCTGCCGCGTGACAGATCCACAATTCCTCTAAAGCTTCCGTGATCCTGAATCGAGCCGTAAACCCTGAACGGTTTTGAATTGTCTAGGGCAACATTAAAAAATTGCGCGAGAGGCATATTGCCTGCAAACGTTCTCCACTCTTTTCCGCCGTCATAAGAGACAGCCAATCCGCCGTCGTTCACATTTAAAAGATAATTTGTATTGTCCGGATCTATCCACAAACCGTGATGATCTCCGTGCATTCCTTCAAGTTCTTTAAAAGTTTTACCTCCGTCTTCAGAAACATTTAATCCCAGTCCCATTACATAAATTTTATTTTCGTTTTTAGGATCAACACGTATTTGGCCGAACACCCATCCGTATGTGGCGGATAATGTTTCCATATATTCGTTCGGTTCGCTTGTCTGTTTCCATGTAGCGCCTCTATCGGTACTTTTGAAAACTGTGGCGCCTTTTATTACTCCACCTTTCGGTCTTCCGTACGAATCCAAATTTTCCTCTTCCGTGTTGGCGCGGAGAATTTCGTAATTATCTACAAAAGAGTAGAGCACATTGGGATTTGATCTTGAGATATCAATTCCAATTCGACCTCTGAATTTTGCTTCAGGAAGCCCGTTCGAAATTTCAATCCAGCTTTTTCCGCCGTCCGTAGTTTTGTAAATGCTGCTGCCGCTGTAATCATTTTCGTTTCTCGGATCGTTCCATTTTTTACGGACGCGCTGCCATGTTGAGATGTAGAGAGTGCCCGGATCGGACGGATCCATAACTAAATCTATAACGCCGGTCTTTTCGTTTTTATAAAATACTTTCGACCAGGATTTTCCGCCGTCCTCAGTTTTAAAAAGTCCTCTTTCCTCATTGTCTGTCCATTCGTGTCCCGATGCGGCAACGTAAACTATATCAGGATTGTTCGGATGGATTACAATTCTAGGAATTGTGTTTGTGCCGGTTAATCCCATCTGCTTCCATGTTTTTCCGGCGTCGGTTGATTTATAAACGCCCGCACCGGCATTGGAGCTTCTGAAAATATTAGCCTCGCCTGTTCCAACCCATATAATATTCTGATTTGACGGGGCTAAAGTGACGTCTCCGATTGACGCGGTCTGTTCGTTTTCAAAAACCGGCTCCCAGGTTGTCCCTTCGTTGGTGGTTTTCCATACTCCGCCCGTAGCGCCGGCCGCGTAAATAATATAATTTTTTCCTTTGGGGCGCACCGCTTCCACATCGGTCATTCTTCCGCTGATGTTTGTGGGACCTACAAACTGCCATTTTAAATTATTAAACAAAGACGCGTCTTTGAGTTTAAGATGATTTTCGTACATCTTTATTCTTTCTTCGGGCGGAGTTGATTTTATTACAGTCTGCGGAATTACAAAAGAATTTAACGCGGAGATCGTGAGTAAAAGAAGAATAAGTTTTTTTGCAGAATTGATTTTAAAATGATTCATCTAAAAATCCCTCCTTCAGATTAAAATTCATTTATTTATTAATAGTGAATTACCGTTTTATTCTTGCCAGAATTTTAGGATCTGTCAACTCCCTTATAGCGTCACGTGCAATCCATCGTGCGGCTTTTGAATCGAGTTCAAGAATTTCCCTCGCCGTTTTTAATGCTTCTTTGTTCAGAAATCTGCTTCGTTTTCCGATCTGGCGCAGAGACCAGTTGACGGATTTCTTTACAAAATTTCTTTCGTCCGATGCGTGTCTTTTTATTAACGGCAGAAATTGCAGGAATTCTTTATCGTCTCTTTTTTTATGATGAGTGGCAACATAACAGAGGAGAGAAAAGCCGGCCCGTTTTACGAATTCTTCTTTTCTTTCGGCCCATTCTAAAATTTTTTCTATTGCAAAAGGTGTCTTTCTGAACAGATTGCTGCAGGTTCCGTCGCACACATCCCATGAATTGAAATCCTTTGCCCATTTATTCATCTGCCCCTTTGTTACCTTTTCAGGATCCCCTATCATTGAGGCGATATGTTTCGCTTCGTGAAATCCGGAATCCCAAAGTTCAAGAGACAATTTTTGATTTACGCCGATCTTTTTTGCAAGATTGCGCATTAGGGGCATGCTTACGCCGAACGCGTTCTGCACATTTATACCGTAACGCGCCATGCCCGCAATATTTTTTTCACTGTAATTTTTTTTGAGTTCATTTATGATTTCGGAAGCGGTCATTTAGATTTGTCTCGTCTGAAAATAAATTCCGAGTTGAAAATAAGAAAGTTTTTGCGCGGGGAAAAATACTAATTCGTTGAACAACGCCCCCCTTCAAATGAATTGAACTGATTAATCAAAATTAAATCAGTCGAAACGCGGATTGATGGCGTTATTGTAAATTGAGCCGAACGTGTAAGAAATTCCAATTGAAAAATTATATGAATACTGAGTCTGAATCTCCCTTCTCCTCAAAAGCACATCTTCCAGAGAAGCGTCGCCGCGGGGCAGGGCTATCTGATTATTAATTTTTGAGTACCTTCCGTTTGCATCCAGCGAAAATCCTTTTGCAA
>JAKAMT010000024.1 GCA_021812705.1 Bacteroidota bacterium
TCTTTGAAATCGAAGTTTATAATAACAGAGAGATACCGAACGGAATACAAACTGAAGATGATCTCCCCTTAAATTTCAGATTGGGAAATAATTATCCGAATCCTTTCAATCCGAGTACGACAATCAGTTATGAGCTGCCCAGGTCAGGATTTGTGAAGATCGAGATCTACAATTCACTGGGCCAATTGATCAATGTTCTGGAAAATTCAGAGCAGTCTGCAGGCAAACATTTTTTGAAGTGGGGCGGTACAAACAGCGCCGGTGCTTCAGTGAACAGCGGAATTTATTTTTACAGAATGAGTTGTGCCGGCTCTACACTTGTAAAAAAGATGATGCTCTTAAAATAGGGACTAAAATGAAAAACTCTCTCAAAGTTTGTGTTATATTTTTTTCGTTATTAATTCTTTTTGCCCCGATAAAATCGTATTCACAAAATGTAACAATTAATGGGGGTTGGTTTTATGTAGACGGGAAAAAATTCTTTATCAAAGGGATCGGTTATGAGACTCATACCAGACCGGGACAAACACCCTGGAATTACTCTTTTGATTCTACACTAATTAAATTTGATCTTCAACGGATCAAAAGCGCCGGCTTCAATACAATCAGAACCTGGGGTGCTATGAAAGAAGAGGAACTGAGACTTGTAGAATCTTCAGGACTAAAAATGCTCTTTGGAATTTGGATTGATCCGGCAGGTGAATTCGGCAATGCAGCATTCATTTCATCTGTAAAACTTACGGTTAACGAGATCCTGAGTTATTCAAAGAAATACAAATGTATTATCGGTTATTTAATAATGAACGAGCCGCAAGTGGACCATATCTATCAATCAGGGAGTCAGAATTTATCATCGCTCTGGCGGGATGTGAAATCCATAATTGAAGCGGGGCATCCTGGAATCCCGGTTTCATTTTCCAATGCCGTGATTGGTGATTTCATAGATGCAAAATTTTTCGATTATGTCTCCTTCAACGCATACATTTATAATCCTGTAACATTATCAGATTCACACGGGTACAAAGGTTATCTCAAATTCTTAAAAGATAATCGCGCCGCTTCTACCCCATTCGTAATAACCGAATTCGGGTTATCTGTCTCGCCAGGAATACCCGGCGCAAAATACTCATACGGAGGCAACAGTTTGGAGATGCAGTCGAATGGGAATCTGCTGATGTACAGAGGGCTCATTGATGCCGGGGCACAAGGAGGATGCGTTTTTCAATATCACGATGGATGGTGGAAAGGAGGTAATGAATGGACGCATGAAAATAATGCGGAAGAATGGTTCGGGCTGATAGAATTTTTGAATGCATCGGATAAGAACGGCACTCTGCGCCCGGCGTGGAGTGCATTCGCGACCTATAATAAAGCTATAATTACAAATCCGAAAAATGAAACCATATATACAAATCAACTTCCGGTCGAAATATTTACGACTCCAGATGTAGCATCATTCTCAATTAAATCGAACAGCATAAAATTATTCGAGCATACGATTAATGATTCTTACTTCAATGGAAGTATTTCATTAAACTATTCTGAACCGTTGAAAGATTACGATCTTGTATTTGATTTTTTTGATAACGCCGGCACAATTTTAAAATCAGAGAGGATTTCTATTTTATCGGCGATGAGTGAAATTAAGCTGCCGGAATTATTGATGACCATATCGCCCGCTTATTTAAGTTCCGGCAATAAGAATTACATTCAGTATAAGATCAGGAATAACACACAATTTAAAATCGAAAACAATAAAATAGATTATGTGCTGCATCCCCACATTGGATTTGATGCCGGAATATCAAGATCACGAATAATACCTGAAACCACTGGAGATTTCTCGTTCCAGGATAACTTTGATGTACCTCAAAACAGCAAAGTTTCAACTTTCGGTGCAGGGATGACCGTAAAGATTAACAATTTCACAAAAAGGATTACCGCGCAAGACATTTTTACAAGCGGCGACTGGGCAGATCCAATTAAAGCAGCCGATGTGAATCTGCCTACAGAAATTAAAGAAAAAAATTTTTATGAAAAGAATACGAACATATCATTCCAGCTTGCCCAGAATAATCCTAATCCGTTTAATCCGATCACAACAATAAGTTATGAATTACCTGCGGCCGGAAATGTTAAGATTGAAATTTTCAATTCAATCGGGCAAACTGTCAAAGTGATTGAGAATTCTTTTAAGTCTGCCGGCAGCCATTCAGTTAAATGGGACGGAAAGAACGGCACCGGATTCACAGTTAACAGCGGAATTTATTTTTACAGAATGAGTTGTGCCGGCTCTACTATAGTTAAGAAGATGATGCTCTTAAAATAAGATTCCAAATTGTTTGATAGGAATTACTTCATCAGGATCATCTTTTTAGTGTCTGAGAATTCACCGGACTTAATTTTATAAAGGTACATTCCGCTGGGCAGATGAGCAAGTCCGTTTTGGTTAAGAGAGAATTTGATTGCATGAAATCCTTCTTGCTGGAATTCATTTACGAGCAACGCCACTTCCCTGCCAAGCAGATCAAAAATCTTTAAAGTTACAAATCCGGGTTTTGGCAAGCTGTATTTTATATTTGTCTCCGGATTGAAAGGATTTGGAAAGTTCTGCATGAGCTCAAATTTATCCGGAAGATTTTTTTCATCTTTTATATCGGTTGAGACCAGATCGAACTTAATGTAACTCAGATTAAAACCGCCGTCAGAAAATTTAACCGAGAAAAGATGTCTTCCCGCCGTGAGTGAAACATTATTCTGATTCACACTTTGCCAGTTTGTCCATCCGCCGGTAGACGCTATATTTACCAGACTGCCGAGCAATGCCCCATCCAGCAGCATTGCGATTTGAGCGCCTCCGCTGTTAGCGGCAAGACGAAATTCAACATTATAGATACCCGACTGTTTTACATTAAGTGTATAGTACAGTTGTTCATTCTTATTTATCCACCCTACATAATATCCGTTCGAGAAAAAATCGTAGTTTCTTCCTATATCAACGCCGTCATTTCTATAGAGTCCGCCGCTGTTCCAAGCCGCACCTCCCGCAGAGCCAGTGGTGTTTTTGTAATCGATATCAGAATATGCATAACCTTGCGGACCGTAATCATAATCCGATGCATAAATAGTTCCCGGAACAGAATTTTCTCCAAAAGGAGCAGTCTCATTGCTTTTTACCTGCCGAAACATTGCATCAATGACTCCGTTATTTAATATGCAGTTATCAAATTTCAATGCATTAGCAAATTTTGTAAGGGCATCCACCGCATAATCTACTGATGGTTTATCTGCCTGTCCCTTCCAATATTTAAGAAGATTATCATACTCAACCGGCTTTACAACATTCATCATGCTGTTGTTGCCTTCCAGTTTTTTTAGCGTCCACCAGGACCATCCTACATTGTTATCTTCCAGCATTTTAATTGTTTCAGTAAACCATTGATTGGAATTTTCACCTGACTCACCCATCCAAAGCGGTCTGTTATTATTACTGCGGATAGTGAGCAGATAATTGATAGTACCAACATCTGTTGCATTCCAATATTTGTGGAAGCTGTATGCCATATTATCATCCCACGGAGGAGTGAGAGAGTTAAAATCCGTGGCGTACCAATTCCCTTCTATAAATATTATATGATTCTTATCAACCTGGCGAATGCTGTTTGTTATAGAGATGAAGAGATCCCTAAAAATATGAAGATTGCTAGAAGTGAAACTGTAAGCAGTTTCATTAAGCAGATCGTAGCCGCCGATCCATTTTTTATTGGCATAACGAATTGCGATCGTCTTCCACAATTCAACAGTCCTTTGTTGAGCGACCGGATCTTCCCAAAGCGGAAGATAAGCCGGATTATAATCAGCAATATTATCTTTACTTTGACCGCCGGGTGCCGCATGAAGATCAAGTATTAAATAGAGTTTGCTCTCCTCGCACCACTGAAGCAAACTGTCAATAGTTGCAAATCCTTCCTCAGAATAAACATATGGAGTATTCTGGGGTGTAAGAAGATTAAAATGCATGGGCAGGCGGATAGAGTTGAATCCCCACGCGGCAATTTTTTGAATATCTTTTCGAGTAACAAAATTTGCCCGGTAAAGTTTGAAAAAATTATCGCTGTTTGTTTTTCCTACCAAATCCTCAACTTTTTGCTGGAACTGCCATGCGGCATTTGCGAATGATGAAGTTTGAATCATGTATCCTTCCGGCAGAAGCCATCCGCCCAGACCAATACCGCGCAGAATAATTTCCTGTCCGTTTCCATCAACTATTTTCGTCCCCGATGCCTTTAAGTATCCCTGCGAATAAGCAAGAGATGCTACTAGAAAAAATATGCAAACTAAAAATCCGAATTTGGTGAAAAAATATTTCATATAGTCCAGTAAGTTTTATTATCTGATAAGAATCATTTTTTTTGTTGCGTTAAAGTTACCGCATCTGAGAGAATAAAAATAGATTCCGCTCGATAGTGATGATGGAGAAAAATTAACCGTATAAATTCCGGCCGGTTTAAATTCATTAATTAAAGTTGCCAGTTCCCTTCCCAGAATATCATAAATCTTCAGAGAGACTGTCCCGCTTACCGGCAAATGATAATTGATCATCGTTGAAGGATTAAACGGGTTCGGATAGTTTTGCTCCAACTTAAATTCAGAAGGGAGCGCTGCTTCGTCTTTCACAGACGTGGGATCACCCAGTCCATACTTTTCAATTCCAAACCAAACAGATTTAAGAAGAGACTGATCGAGACCAACAATAAAATGATTAACCGAAACCGGTTTTACAATAAAAGAAACAGGCAGATTTTCTTTCCCTCTCGAATCAAGGGGATAAATCCGGATTGAATCCGCATAAATCTTTAAGTCCAATTTTACCGAAAGAGGATAAATCTGTGTTGGCGCGCTTCCCCACTTATCGTGAACCGTCCGGGTTCCGTCCCAGATCATATTTGTGTTCTGAACTTTTGAAGCGAGTGTTATAAGTGATGAAGATGAAGAGGAAAGTTTTTCTTCGGTCAAAGAGATCCAAGTGATCACTCCAAAATCACCTGCCTTTGAATCAGCGACAGATAAATTACCAATAGATTTGTTTTTCAAATTCGAGAGATAGCCTGCAGCAGCTGCAAATTTCTCTGCCGCAACCGTGATTGTTCCGGCGGAATTATCATAAACAATCTGGTCAGTATCTGTTTTATAAGGTGGCACTGGAGTTGCCGGCAATGAATTAAAATTTGTCTGCGTAGTACTTTTATACGATTCTGTTCTCACTCCGTTTGTCAATGCAAGGTGCCTGTCGTATCCGACAACACCGCGCCAGTCATTTCCTCCCGATTTGGCTAGAAGATAGAGAGTTTCAGGGGTGTAATTTATCTTGATCACATTTTTCGATTTCGCGATCATCTCATTTCTGAACGCGAGAGAACAGGAAGGATACAATGACATAAAGAGCGGATTCCGGTGCGTATCAAAATATCCCCTCACCGTGTCGGCAGCCCAGTAATTTCTATCGCCGCTGTAATCGAACATCATTATTCCATCTGCTCCGTGGAATGAAGAATAGCCGAGAAGAAAAAGCAGGCCTTCCGTTTGATATCTGTTCGGATAAGCATGATTGTATTCGCTGATTGTAAACGGCTTGCCTGACATAGGAACGCCGGCAAACAGATCGGGGATTGTTCCCCCGTAAGAATCTTTTGTCATAGGCTGATTATTTATAAGCCAGTCGGTGCCCGACCACGGAATTTTTGGAAATGAAGGATGATCCCAATAAGAATGATTATCAATATAATCGGAAACGGAATTTGCGGAATTATCGGCAGCGCCTATAGACCAATTTGTGCCGACGATAGGAACTTTAACACCGAGAGTGTTGTGAAGATAATCGAACATGCTCGAAAAATAATCCTGCTCAAGTTTGATGTAGAATTCGGAAATATCTTTCACACGCTGGTCTGAGTACGAAATGCAATCTGTGAAATCGATCCTCTTAATATTTCTTGATTCAATCGATTCACTAGTTTCCAATCCCTTAACTCCGGATGTAGTGAAGCTGACTTCATCGAACCAGAATGAACCGGTAGTTTTTCCAAGTGAAAATGAAACACGCGTGTGACCGGTATTATTCTCAGGAGCTTTAAAACTGAATGAAAATATCTGCCAGGCAGAAGTTAACGAAATATTTTTACCTCCGTACCAGTTCCAGGGCGACAAATCATTCATAGCAGAGACAGAAATTTCTCTCGGCTGATCTGAACGCGCGGCGAATGATACGGTATAAGATGAATCTTTTTTTATTGTGAGTATTTTCTGTTTGAACTGAACATACCAGTCCGTACCCGCGGTTTGAGTGACAATCACTTTAGCAGATGCCGTCCCTCTGTAGGGGTTAACCAAATCTTTTTCAATAGTCGCGCGCGCGCCGTTGTTCTGTTCAACTTCCCAGTAGGCTGAGATATTCGCATCCTCGAAGCCTGGATTTTTGATCTGTTCATTTAGACCGAATGCAACAGTCCCCGCATTCCAGGCATTCTGCAATGCCGAAGTCGTTAGATATTTATCTGCAATGAATTTGTTGAAGAGACTGTCCAGCATGTGTGCATGACGGTAAATTAATTTTCCTCCCTGAGAGATCAGTTTGAGCTGGTTATCATGCCACAAACGGTAGAGTGAATTTTCATTATTTGTTTCGAGCATTGCCATAACCGGATCATCGGCCAATTTTTTACCTGTATAAGGATTAACATGCGTAAGCAGCTGCTGCGCATATTCTTTTTCAAGAGTAATGAGATACGGATCGAAAAGTGTAAGACCTTTCAAATAGTCTGTTGAGTAATTATTAAGTGAATCCGCATCCGGGATTCCATCCATCGGATGGAATTTTCTTGAAACATTCAGATTCATATTGATATAGATTCCGTTGGCTTTCAATTGAGCGATAAAATTTTCCATCAGATCCAAATTATTCTTATCCAGATCGCGAGAAGAAGAATAACTCCCCGGCACCAGACTATAGGATGACCAGGGATTATCAATATGGTGAAAGCGTACCAGATTTATTCCAACTTTCCTCATCCTTCCCGCAATTTGAGGCGCATTATTTTTTTGAGGGAATGCCCCGTCGCCGACCGCATTTGTTCCCCAGAATTTTATTTTTTTTCCGCCCGATGAAAAATTTCCGTCGATATCAACAGACACAAAATTATTTTGCTGAATAGAGACAATCGGAAATTTCGGCAAGAATTTTTGCGATGTAGAATCGTTCCATGGCAAATTAAAATTAAAACCGCCGTCAAATGACTGGGCACTGATTAAAAGAGGCAGGAAAAGAGCAAAGAGAAAATATTTTTTTATCATTATCGAATAAGATCTGTTTTTATTTTGCAGACGAATCTAATTTTCCAAACGCATCTAGATTTTTAGTGATTATGTAATTTTTGTTATAGGTTCCCGATTGAGTGAGATCTGCAGCAGTCCAGCCGCCGTTAGGATTAGCGCCGGTTTTTAACGCAGCCGAAGTTTCGCTTTTATCTATAATAGACCAATTGCAACTGCTCAGGCTGTAAGTATCAAGAAAGTTCATCCATAAATTTGTTTCAGCCAGATCGATATTGCCGTTGCCGCTTGCTTCGCTTATCCCGTATTCCGAAACAAATAACGCAGCGCCGCTGTTCATTGCGCTGATTGCTTTATCCCTTAGCCACTGCTTGTGAGTGCCGGTATAAAAATGGAGAGAGTAGGCAACATTTGCATCGTTGATTGGATCTTTTGCGGCAACATCCACATCCTGAGACCAGTTAGGATTACCTACCACTATCAGATTATCCGGATCGTATTGGCGGATAGATTTAATAACTTCCACCGCGTACGGTTTAATTACATTGCTCCAGGAGACCTGGAGAGGTTCGTTATATATTTCATAAATAATATTCGGCTGACTGCCGTATTTCTGCGCGATGTTCGCAAAAAAAGCTTTTGCCTGGGAGAGATGATCCTGCGCGTTATGGTCGTGCCAATCGACAACAACATAAATTCCGTATTTGATACAGGCATCAATCACAGCGATTGTTTTAGCGTACTCCGTTTGAGTATTTGTCAGATAACCGCCGCTCTCAATTCCCATCGAGGCGCGAACCACAGTGCATTTCCAGTCGTCACGCAGCCATTGGACGCATTTTTCATTGTAATAATTTCCTCCCCACTGACTCCAGAAGAGACTCATTCCATGCAATGCAACAGGTTTTTCATTTTTATCTACAATCTTATTCCCTTTCACATGGATCTGTCCGTATAGATCAACAATTGAAGCCGGAGCAGAATTTTCAGGATTCACACCGCTATCAATTCTCTTGCATGATGAAAAGAGAAGAATGAAAATTAAAAGTATAAATATTTTTTTTGAAACTATAAGCTGCATTTGATCGTAATTTTATTTTAGTTGAAATCCTAGAGCTTTTATATAATCTTCATTTTTAGTACAGTTAAAGAATTTTATATTCTGAATCAGATCGGAGAGAGCTTTTTTTACGACTTCTCTTGATGGTTTGGCTTTTCTTGTTTCTTCAAAATTTTTCTTTGGTGCTTCTGCGAATGCAGCAATCTGTTTCCACTCGTTTGTTTCCGGGAAAGTGACAAATCCTCTGGAAGAATCCATTTTTTTGTAAGGCCAGAAGCTCCAGCCGATATTATTTTTATCCAGCAGAACTCTGAATGAATCCACCCACGCATTCTCATTTTCGCCGCTCTCTCCCATCCAGATTGGGACATCATATTTTTCACGGAAGTTGAGATACTCCTGAATTTCTCCCTGAACCGGAGGCATCCAGTATTTGTGGAATGAATACGCCAGATTTGAATCGAACGGTTTGCCAAAGACCTTAAAATTTGTGTCCCACTGAGCGCCGCCTAAAAATATAATATGATTTTTATCTACGGTTCTGATTGCAAGCGTAATTTTTTTATAGAGCGGTTCAAGAAGTTTATTCAGTTCCTCTTTGTTATCGTAATAATGAGGAATCGGTTCATTCAACAGGTCATAGCCGAGGACTATTTTTTCATCTTTATAACGCTTAGCTAATTTTTTCCAGAGAGCAATTGTTGTCTGCTGAGCATCTTCATTCTCATAAATGAAAGGATAGCTCCAACTGTCGTCAATATTGTCGCCGGTCTGCCCCCCTGGAGCGGCATGAAGATCGAGTATTACATAGACATTTTCTTCACGACACCATTTTATAACATCATCCAGCCGTCTGAATCCTTCTTCCAAGAATATTTGCGGATGGTCTTCCACTAAAAAAAGTTTAAAATTGAACGGCACTCTCAAATGATTAACGCCAATACTCTTCAGAAAACGGATATCTTCTTTGGTCACATAGTTATCTCTGAATTCTTTCCAGAATTTTCTGGTTTCATCTGCGCCAATCAATTCTTTAATTGTGTTATCAATCAGTCTGAAAGAATTTGTATTCTTGAATTTGAACATGTAACCCTCAGGATTAAGCCAGTTGCCCAGGTTGGTTCCCTTAAGCAGAAGGATTTTACCGTCACCGTCCAAAATATTTTTACCTTCACATTTTGCGAACCCTTTCGGCTGTGCAGAGAGATTTAGAACTGCAGTCAAGAAAAGAATGAGCGGTATAATTTTATTCATTTCAATCTCCGATTGGTTAAAACCAGTTTCCGTTTAATTTTTTACGGTTGCTTTTATTCTGTTTTAGAAGCCATTCATATATCTGAGGATTGTCATAAGTTTTCGTCCACGAATCGTGTTCAGCATCAGGGTAAATTGTAAAATTCACATTTGCATTGCATCTTTTGAGGGCATCTACGAGATCTTTAGATCTCTGAACCGGAACCACATTATCTTTTTCTCCGTGGAATGCCCAAACCGGGAGGTCTCCTATTTCGCAGATAGTCCATGGATCACCCCAGCCGCATATTGGAATTACCGCAGCAAGACGTTCAGGTATTTCGTTTGCGAGTTTCCAGGTTCCGTATCCCCCCATACTCAATCCGGTAACATAGATTCTGTCTTCATCCACATTATAATTTTTTATTATCTCATCGATGAGTGCAATTAAAGTATTAGTCTTCCATCTAATTCCGGGCGGGCACTGTGGAGAGACAATGATAAACGGAAAATCTTTTCCTTCGGCAATCAATCTGGGCGGACCATGTTTCTTCAGCATCTCAAGATCATTACCGCGCTCTCCCGCACCGTGAAGAAACAGCATGAATGGAAATTTCTCGCCGGTGTTATAATTTTTGGGCAGATAAAGAAGATAATTGATAGATACATTCTGCTGGAATTTTGATTCCATTTTTTTTGGCTGCAAACGGGCATTATCATCTTTGGTTAAATCTGCAGAACACGCAGAAAATATTGAGACCGATAAAAATGCAACTGTTAATAATTTCAGTTTCATATCAGCACCTATTCTAATACTGAAAAAGCGGCTTCTTTCAGATCAACAGAATTCGTACCTATAAATAATTTAAAATCACCGGGCTCGACCGTGAAATTCATGTTGATGTCATAAAATTTTAATTTGTCAGGAGAGATTACAAACTCAAGATGTTTAAGTTCACCCGGTTTAAGATATATCTTCTTAAAATCTTTCAATTCTTTCACAGGACGGGTTACACTGCCGACCAAATCTCTTATATAAAGCTGAACTATTTCTTCTCCTTCTAAATCCCCTGTATTTTTCACATCAATTGAAGCGATAATCGATTCCTCCTTACTGATTTTATTTTTACTTAGACTCAGATTAGAATATTCAAAAGTTGTATAGCTTAATCCAAATCCAAATGGATAAAGAGGAGCGTTTGTAAAATCGGTATAAGATGTTGTGTACATCTGATGCGCCGGATTATTCGGTCTGCCGGTATTTTTATGATTATAATAGAGAGGCACCTGCCCAACTGATTTTGGGAAAGTTACAGGCAATTTACCGGAAGGATTATAGTCGCCAAAAAGAATATCAGCAATTGCATTACCGGATTCATTTCCAAGAAACCAGGTCTCCAGAATTGCGGGAATATTTTCTGCAAGATAATTTATTGTGAGCGGTCTTCCATTCATCAGCACAGCGATAATCGGTTTGCCGGTTTTTTGTAATAGCTCAGCCAGCTCATTCTGAACGCCGGGCAGATCTAATGAAGCACGTGAGCGCGCCTCCCCGCTCATGGTTAGAGATTCTCCCAAGCACAAAATTACAATTTCAGATTTTTCAGCGGCTGCCACAGCATCATTAAATCCATTTTTTGATTTACCATCAATCGTGCATCCTTTGCTGTAGATAATTTCCGCTTTCCCGTTGATTTTATTTTTAATTCCCTCAACTACAGTAACAACATCAGCCGAATCTCCCTGCTGATTCCAGGGACCCAGCGGGTCAACCTTTGAGTTTGCGAGCGGACCAATTACAGCGATTCTTTTTAAATCTTTTTTAAGCGGTAGAAGATGATTTTCATTTTTCAATAAGACTGCTGAACGCTTTGCTGCCTCACGTGTTGCTTTTATCATCTCTTCGTTGCGTATAGTTTTCTTTTCTCTATCCGCACTGCAGTATTTGTACGGATCGTCAAACAATCCGAGACGGAATTTTATTTTCAAAACACGTCTTACGCTTTCATCAAGATCCCGGATTGACACTTTATTCTCATTTACCAAATCTGCAAGATGGCGGTGATAAGCATTTGCTTCCATATCGATGTCAACACCGGTATTGATTCCGAGCCGGGCGGCCTCTTTAAGATCTTTTGCTATTCCATGAGGCACCAGTTCACCTATTGAGTTCCAGTCACTCACAACAAAGCCGTCAAATTTCCATTCATCCCTCAGAATTTTTTTTAGCAGGAACGGATTCGCTGATGAGGGAACACCGCCGATTTCATTAAAAGATACCATAAAAGTTGCAGCTCCTGCATCAAGAGCCGATTTAAATGGTCTCAAATAAACTTCTCTCAAAGTTCTTTCTGTAAGCTCCACAGTATTATAATCTCTTCCTCCTTCCGCAGCACCGTAAGCTGCAAAATGTTTTGCACATGCGGCGATTGAATTTGCCGCTGCCAAATCATCACCCTGATAACCTTTGACTCGTGAAGCGGCCATTACGGAACCAAGAAACGGATCTTCTCCGCTTCCTTCCACAATTCTTCCCCAGCGCGGATCTCTTGCTATATCTACCATGGGATTAAAAGTCCAATGAATTCCTGCTGATGAAGCTTCTATTGCCTGCATGCGAGCTGATTTCTCCACGAGTTTCGGATCCCAACTGCTTGCTTCTGCAATCGGAACGGGAAAGGTTGTTCTGAATCCATGAATCACATCTAATCCGAACAACATTGGAATTTTCAAACGAGATTCTTCAACCGCAATTTTTTGAACTTTTCTTGTTTGTTGTGCACCGAAGATATTGAGAAGAGATCCTAATTTACCGGATCTGATTAGTTCTATCTGACCCTGCTTTGGAGACGCAGTTCTGGTTCCTGTATCAAAGCCGCCTGTATATTGAACAAGCTGCCCGACTTTTTCATCTAAATTCATCAAGGCTAAGACCGAATCCACTCTCTGATCGATAGTTTTTTTCTGGGCAAAGAGAGATGAGAAGGCAAAAAATAAAAGCAGATATTTTTTCATGGAGCTCCTGAAAATTTTTTTGAGTTATAGGAACCGGGAAAAAGAATCCTTTCCGTTGAAAGAAAGGATTCCGGAGAATAATTAATATGTCAAACCAAATCCATACGGGAAGAGAGGGTCATAATTTGCATCACCGATATTAATCGGTATCTGATTCATATTTTTAGGCCAGGAGATTGGCAATTTACCTACCGGTTTAAAATCTCCGAAGAGAACATCTGCAACACCCTGACCTTCGGTTCCGGGAAGCCAGCAAGCGATGAACGCGTTGCTTTTATTCAGTTCCGGTTCTATGATCATTGCTCTTCCAGACAAAAGAAGAACAACCACCGGAACACCGGAAGATTTTGCCTTTTGAATTGCATCCGCATCTTCTTTGGAGAGTGTAAGATCCTGTCTATCTCCGATCATTTCGGCGTACGGTAATTCACCAACTGCTACAATGCAAACATCTGCCCCTTCAGCGCCAGAGCCGTCTTTTGAAGTTGTAACCTGAGTTGAATTTGAGACTGTATTTTTTATCGCCTGAAGAATTGTGGTTCCGCCGCTGATTACATTTCCGCTTTTTCCCTGCCAGCTTATTGTCCATCCTCCGCATTGATTCCCTATATCGTCGGCACTTTTACCTGTAACATGAATGCGTTTCAAATTTTTAGAAAGAGGAAGAAGATTATTTTCATTTTTCAAGAGTACAAGAGACTGGCGAACGGCATCGCGCGCAATTTCCCTGTTCGCCTTAGACCCAACCAGCGGAGTGAGACTTTTTTCCGTGAGAGGATTATCAAATACTCCTGTTTCAAATTTTACAGTTAAAATTCTCCTAACAGCGTCATCAATTCTGGAAACAGGTACTTTACCTTCATTAACCAATTCTTTCAAAAGAGTGATGAATTCAATGTAATTATTTTTTTGTCCTTGTCCATTCGGAATCATTGCCATATCTAAGCCGGCATTAATCGATTTTTCGATCGCAGTTTTGTAATCCTTATCTAATTGATCAATTGCAGCCCAATCCGAAACTAAAAATCCCTTAAATCCCAGTTCACCTTTTAAAACATCCGTCAGCAAATATTTATTGCCGTGCATTTTAACACCGTTCCAACTGCTGTAAGAAGGCATTATCGATTTGGCACCGGCCTTAATGGCAGAGATATAACCGGGCAAATGAATTTTTCTAAGAGTTGCTTCATCAACTTCCGTATTACCCTGATCTTTTCCGTTGGTTGTTCCGCCGTCTCCAAGAAAATGTTTAACGCACGCAAGCGATGAAGTTTTATCAGACAGATCATTACCCTGCATTCCTTTAACGAACGCAGCGCCTAGAATTTTTACGAGTTCGGGATTTTCGCTGTAACTTTCATACGATCTTCCCCACTTTTCGTTTCGTGAAACTGCGACGCAAGGCGCAAAATCCCATTGAACGCCTGTTCCTCTCATCTCAGCAGATGTAACGGCGGCAACTTGTTCAACAAGTTTCGGATTACGCGACGCTCCAAGGCCGATATTATGAGGAAATATAGTAGCACCATCAACATTATTGTGACCATGTACAGCGTCGATGCCCCAGATGATTGGAATTCTCAAGCGGGTTTTTAAAGCTACATTTTGAAATTTGTCATATAAATTGGCCCAGCCGGCAGGAGTAATGTCATCAGGTTCTGAATTCCCGCCGCAAAGAATAGAACCAATAAAATATTTTCCAATATCTTTAATGTTTGCTTTGATGGCATCATAATCCACTTGCGTCATTTGACCAATCTTTTCTTCAAGAGTCATTTGTGAAATTAAATCATTCACTTTTTTCTGAACAGCTTTCTCTTTCTGAGATTGCGCAATATTAAGAGTGACAGTCAACATAAAAATCATTACAATCGCAAAATACTTTTTCATTTTAGTCCTCGAATTTTAGAAGATGTAAACAATAAAAAAACTCAATTAAAATTATATTCAATAAGTTAATCCAAACCCAAATGCAAAAAGAGGGTCATAGTTTGGATCGCCGGAATTAATAGGAATCTGAGACATTGATCTGGGCCATGAATATGGCAATTTGCCGGTCGGTTTGTAGTCGCCGAAAAGTATATCCGCAACTCCATCCGCCTCGGTACCAAATAGCCAAGCAGCTAATAATGCGTTACTGTCATTTAGAACTGATCCAAGAATCATTGGTCGGCCGGAGATAAGAACGGTTACAAATGGAATCCCCGATGATTTCATTCTTGAAATTATCGTCTGGTCAGCCGCGGATAAAGAAAGATCAGATCTGTCTCCATTGCCTTCCGCATAAGGTTTTTCTCCAACTACCACAATCGCATAATCGAAACCGGAAGCGCCGGTTCCATCCAATGAATAAGCAACCTGAGTAGTAACCGGGAGAGCTTTTCTAACGGCTTCAAG
Source organism: Bacteroidota bacterium (assembly GCA_021812705.1). Classification (GTDB taxonomy): domain Bacteria; phylum Bacteroidota; class Ignavibacteria; order Ignavibacteriales; family Melioribacteraceae; genus Fen-1258. The sequence goes on from JAKAMT010000024.1 coordinate 15,035, forward strand.
AATCGTAGTCCCGATAGTTGTTTTCCCTTCGCTCCCTTGCCAAGAAATTGTCCAACCGCCGCATTGAGTGCCGATATCATCGGCGGCTTTACCTACAACTAAAACTTTAGAAGCATTTTTTTTCAGCGGAAGAAAACTATTATCATTTTTTAGAAGAACGAGTGATTGGCGAACCGCACTGCGTGCAATTGATCTGTGTTCCGCAGAGCCTACTTTCGAGATTAGAGAGCGGTCTGTAAATGGACGCTCAAACAGGCCAAGCTGTACTTTTGCCGTGAGAATTCTTTTCACCGCTTCATCAATTCTTCCTTCGGGAATTCTTTTTTCCGAGACAAGCTGTTTGACTGTGGCGAAGAAAGTTTTATAATCATACGGAAGCATAATCATGTCGATGCCGGCGTTAATGGCAGTTTCAACTTTTGTTTTATAATCACCCGGAAGCTGATCGATGCCTCCCCAATCACTCACTACAAATCCTTTAAAGTTGAGTTCGCCTTTCAGAACATCGGTGATCCAGTGATAGCTTCCGTGCATCTTCTGTCCGTTGATACTGCTGAAAGAAACCATTACACTTCCAACCCCGGCCTTCGCCGCGTAATCATATCCGGGGAGATGGATTCTGCGAATCTCAGATTCAGAAATCTGTACATCGCCCTGATCATGTCCATCCTTCGTTCCGCCATCGCCAAGAAAATGTTTAGCGCATGCGAGAATAGATGTTGAAGTACTTCCCAAAGTTCCGGTTTGAAATCCCTGAACAGCTGATTGTCCCATTTGTTTTACTAAATCCGCTGTCTCGCCGAAACCTTCATAAGTTCTTCCCCATCTTTCATTTTGAGGTACAGCGATGCAAGGTGCAAAAGTCCAATCGATTCCTGTGGCAGCAACTTCTTCGGCAGTTGCGCGTTCCACATCATAAACCAAATTAAAATTTCCGGTTGCGCCTAATCCAATATTATGCGGAAATATTGTAGCCCCATATAGATTATTATTTCCGTGCACTGCGTCTATTCCATAGATCATTGGAATTTTGAGACGGGTCTTTAATGCAAAGCTTTGAAAGTTATCATACATATCCGCCCAGGCAGCCACATTATTATTGGAGGGTGCCGAACCGCCGCCGCTCAGAATTGATCCTATAAAATAGTTCGTTATATCCTGCGGATAATTAGTAATTGCGCTTCGTTCCACCTGCATCATCTGCCCGATTTTTTCGTCAAGCGTCATTTTGGAGATAAGATCGGACACTAAGTTTTCGCCATTCGCAGGATCCGAGATGTTATTTTCTTTTGAACAGGAAACCATCAGCATAATTAAAAGCAGAGGAGAAAGAAGAGATTTTATTTTCATGATCAGAAATTCCGTCAGTATTGAGGTAAAAAAATACCTCAGAGAAAAACATTATCTGCCGGATTTGACCGGCAGATATAAATTTTAAGAATGCTTTTTATCAATTTCATTCCAGATTAGTGCACTTGCGCCAAGCACGGCGGCATGCGCACCCGGTAATGCAGATGGAATGAGTTTAACTTTGTTTTTAAAAATGTTTAACAAATATTCTTCCATATATTTTTTTGTAGGAAGAAAAATAAGATCGCCGGCGAGAGCCAAACCGCCGAAAAGAATTATTGCTTCAGGACTAAAATGTGCGATTGCATCCGCAAGTTTAAGTCCAAGAATTCTGGCAGTATAATCAAATGCTTCCAGAGCAAGTTTATCTCCTTTTAATGCCGCATCAGCTATATCTTTTGATGTGAGACGGTTGAATTCGATTTCTCTGAGTGAGCTGGGAGTATTTTTATTACAAATTAATTCATAAACAGTCCTTCTGATTCCGCTTGCAGATGCGTAAGTTTCTAAACATCCTTTCCTGCCGCAGCCGCAATCTCTTCCATCGGGATCAACAATCGTATGGCCAATCTCACCTGCAAATCCATCTGCTCCATACACTAATTCTCCATTCACCACAATGCCGCTGCCCAAACCTGTGCCAAGTGTAATTACTATAAAATCATTCATCCCTTTGGCGGCGCCAAAAATCATTTCACCAATCGCCGCAGCGTTAGCATCATTGGTAATAGCCGATGGCAACGGTGAATATTTTTTTACAAGGTCTAAGACATTTACTACTCCCCAATTTAAATTTGGAGGAAGCTCTACCGTACCTTTATAATAATTTGCATTCGGTGCGCCGATGCCGATTCCGGCAAGTTCGTACGAGTTAATAAATTTTTTATAGTCATTATTTATAGTAGTGAACAGTCTCTCGAATAACTGATCGGCGTTTTGGTCTGCCTGAGTAGGAATAGAAGATTCATAAATACAATTCCCCTCTCTATCTACAAATCCAAAAACAGTATTAGTGCCGCCGACATCGATACCGATAGCAACCTGAGTTTTCATTTTTATGCCTTAGCAGTCTTAAATGTTGGTATATGTCCTTTCAATCCGTAATAAGCTATATACACATAGCAAAGAACCGGGATAAAGAACGCGTGATGTATTCCGATATTATCTGCAAAGAATCCCTGAACAACAGGAAGAATAGCGCCGCCTACAATTGCAGTACAAAGAATTCCGGATGCCTGTCCGGTATGTTTTCCGAGTCCATCAATCGCAAGTGTAAAAATTGTCGGGAACATTATTGAATTAAAGAGTCCAACCGCCAGAATTGCCCACATTGCAACGCTGCCGAAAGTAAACATTGAAATCAAAACAAGTATTCCAGCCATAAGGGCATTAAAAGTTAAAACTTTACCCGGATTTATTTTTCTTTGTACAGCAGAACCGATAAATCTGCCGATCATAGCACCGCCCCAATAGAACGACACAAATTTGCCCGCATCTGCTTCTTTTAATCCGGCAATAAACGGCTGGCCGATATAATTCACAAGAAAACTTCCGATGGAAACTTCACCGCCTACATAAACAAATATTCCGATAGCACCCAAGACCAAATGTTTGTATCCCCATGCGCTGTTATGAATATCATGATAATTAGCATCTTCACTTCCGCTGGCTTTAATTTCTGCTGCTTCTATTTTTGGAAGTTTAACTACGGCAAAGATTGCGGCAATTATAAAGAGTGCAGCCGCCAATCCAAGATAAGGGACTTGCACCGCACCGGCTTCTGTAAGTTTGTAAGCAGAGATCTGATCCGGCGACATTGTTTTAAAGTCTTCCACAGTTTTTACTGCTACCGAAAGAATTATCAGCGCTCCGAAATACGGTGCGATTGTCGTTCCAAGAGAATTGAATGCCTGTGTCAGATTCAATCTGCTCGATGCAGTTTCGGGTTTCCCTAAAATTGCCACGTAAGGATTTGCGGCGACCTGAAGGATTGTAATTCCGGATGCCAATACAAATAACGAACCCAGGAACATAACATAGGATTGCATTCCAGCGGCAGGATAAAAAAGCAAGCATCCAATTCCGGCAGTTATCAATCCAATTACGATTCCGCTTTTATAACCGATCTTTTCAACAAGCATTCCCGCCGGCAAAGAGACTACCGCGTAAGCTGTAAAAAAGCTGAATTGAATGAGCATTACTTGTGTATAGTTCAAAGTAAATACTGCTTTCAGATGAGGAATCAGAATATCATTAAGGCATGTAATAAATCCCCACATAAAGAATAGCGAAGTAAGGACCGTTAACGCAAAATTATAATTTTCTCCGTTGGAGCCGGTTTTATTTGTGTTTGAAGGTGTGATAGAAGCCATTTTCACTCCATATTTTAATTGGATCTTCCATTCGGAATTGAATAATTAATTCTGATTCCGCCAAATTAGAAATTTAATTATATGTGAGAAAAATATTTGACTATGGGAGTGAAGTTTATTCACTCCCATAGTCAAAAGATGAACCGCAATAATCCGGTAGACGATGCGGAATCACGGTTCAGACAAAATAATTTATCAAAAAGTAATACCTACGGAAAACTTTTGCGTATCGGCTAGACGTCCGAATTTCCCGTATGAATAATCAATTTTGATCGCGACATTTCCGAGCAGCAGTTGTTTTATACCCACACCGAATGTGAACGACTCTTCGGAATCTTTAAGGAATAACGACTTATACCCGCCTCTGATTGTAAAAAAATCATTGAAAGTATACTCTCCGCCTACATTAATGCTTTCATAATTATCGCTTGGATGAGCCGCGTCTACAGCGATCAATAATTTATGCTGCTCTGTTTTGATAGGCGTATAAGACAAACCGACTCTGAAATTAAGAGGAAGCTCCCATTCATCTGTAGAGAGATTAGCGGGGATCTGTCCGTTGTTGCCTGTGCTGTTGGGATCGGGATCGAAAAGCACAAGAGAAGAAGTACCGTCCAATTTCATTTTGGTTCCGAAATTGGAGATTGACATTCCGAGTATAATGCCGTCGAACGGAGTTACATATTGAACGCCCATATCGATGGCAAAAGCTGTTGCAGACATTCTCCAGATTTTTTGCTGAATGAATTTTGGATTAAATCCTATAGAGAAATTATCCGTAAGATTAATTGCATAAGCCAAGCTGAAAGCAATATCGGTAACGGCAAAAGTTTCACCGGTACCTTCCGGATCTGCGATTGTGGTCACATCCATTTCGGGTATGTCTGACGAAACGAAACTGAGTCCAATTGTTCCGAGGTTCCCCAGATTATAACTTGCCGCCAAGAAATTATATTTCACATCGGCAATCCAGTTAGTGTGCTCGAAGACAACACTTGTGCCGGCAATCTTAGCCAATCCTGCAGGATTCCAATAGATAGCGGTAGGGTCATCAGCGACAGCCACAAAAGCGCTTCCCATTCCTGTTGCGCGAGCTCCCTGTCCAATCGATAAGAAGGGAGCAGCGCTTGTTCCCTTTTTAGAAACGTTCGAGACAAAACTTTGTGCAGTTACGCCAGAAGCTGCCAAAAATGCGATTGCGCATAATATCAAGATTTTATTTTTCATTTTTTTCTCCATCGCTATTTAATAACTGCAAATTTTCCGACGTACGAACCAATTCCCGGTGCATCTACATGATAGACATACAAACCATAGGAAATATCCATTCCATCTTCTGTGACTAAATTCCAGGAGAGCGTTCCGTCTGCCTGCGCTCCATCTTTCTGCATGGTTTTTACGAGCGCACCTGTTATAGTGTAGATACGAACCGTGCATTGAGCCGGGAGATGAATGAAATCAATTCTCCTTTCTCCGCGTCCCGTCTGATTCAGGTTTCTCTTCTCCCACATATTGGCGGAGATATATGGATTCGGCACAACTTTGATTTTATTCAGGTCGCTAGCCGCCAGTGCATTATCTAAAACTGCAGCTTTTGTAGAGAATACAAAATTATCTCCGGATAAAAACGGTTTTGCTATAGCTATATAGAACTGATCTCCTGCTGCCGGTTCTGTTGTAGAAAAATTCGGAATGCTTGCGTACGAAATTCTCCAGGTTAGCTTGAATGCAGTTCCGATATATTCTATAATTACAATGTCGTCGCCAAGATCGAATTTTTTGTTATTGTTATTATCAAAGACTTCCGCCTGCACATAATCTCCCCTGGTAAGATTCTTAACTTTAAACGGAAGAGCTATCTTTGTGAAAGGAGCAATCTGAGTCGGAGAAGCGAGCCATTCAATTATATAATCTGAAGGCCATGCTATATCTCTTGCCGGCTGAGTTTTATCCGGCGTGACATTCATTACAACATTGCTTTTACCTACAAGCCAGCCCGTTTTATTTGCTTTAACAGTAACAGCAGTATCATTTACTGCCGAGACAGCCAAGCCGTCGAATGCGGGACTGTATTTTCCTGCACCGATATTGGTAGTATCAATTCCGGATCTAAGAGTATCGGTTTGACCGCTAAGTGTTCTTACTATAGAGAAAGATGCTGTGCGGTAGCTTGGAATAGTGCCCTTAGATTTGAATAAAATTTTATACTGTGCTCCTTCTTTTATCTCATTTGGATTAAGCACCTGAATATCGAGTCTGCCGCTTCCAATACCCTGATTAACTTTAGAGACATTGCCAAGCACCTGCGGCGGTTTATAACCGGCTGCAGGAGCATTTGGTTTTACTACCGCACAGTTATAATCGACGAATTTAATATTACCTACAAGATCCATCGTAATGATTTTTGTATTCTCTGTGGGTATTAAACCCTTTGTGCCGAAATTAGGATCTCCTTTGCTGTAAGCAACCAGAGCATAGTAATAAGTCTGACCGTTCGTTACTGTGGTATCAACATAAGAGTGCTGCAAACCGGTATCATTTCCGCGCCAGAAATGTGCACCATTGATTCCTATCGGGTCAGGCCCTTTTATTCCATCAATAATATCCCACTGTGCTAGCGGTTTCCAATATTTTGCTTCTCCCTGAGAATCTGTAATGAGTTTAATATCATTGAATTCAGGTTCCTCACTTCTATATAGAATGTAACCTTCGAATGCTTTCTTATATCCCTGTTTAGGATCTGCATTTTCATAACCTAGGAATCGGTCTCTGAAAGTTTCTGCATAACTATCCCAGTATAAAAATACTCTCTGATCACCTGCAACAGCAGTCAGAGTAGGTTTATAGGGAGGTTTGGTGAAGTTATAATTCGCGTTATAAATATCCTGGACAGTCTGTTTATTAAAAATCATATCGTTGAAATCGACGCCGAAAACAAGCGCCATCGAAAATCTTTCTCTTTTATCTTTCTTCAGCGGGAACGGACCGGAGCCGAATACAAGAGAGATATTTGAATTCTGAAGAGTGGTATCAAAATTATTATATGCCATTTTGCGCCACATAACTTCGTCATTCTTCGGCCAGCCGTCGGTTGGGCCTTTTCCGGCAAGTCTGTAAATAGAGAGACTTGTCAAACCGATCTGATCGGATTCATCCTTATCAAGTCTGTCGAAATTCGGTTCGCCGTCATCCGGTTTTCCGTTTCCTTCCCCTTCATCAGGACCGGTATAGCCCGGATCCAGAGGACCAATTCCGTCATGGCCGACGTCGTCATTTAACGGTTCATTCAATTCAGCATCCCATTTGCCGTTATGGTTAAGGTCTGAAAAGCCGACCCAGTTATGATTTTCATCAATTCCATTATCTCTTCTTTCATCGATCATCCCATCTTCATCATCATCTTTCTGATTACTCCAGTTTCCGGGACTTTCAAGATATGCATATCCAACGTAGCCTGTTTTCCAGTTGCCTGGAGGTGCAATACCGTCATTATCGAAGGCATAGGCAATATCAAGTTTTGTATTGTAAGAAGCATTATCATCACCGCCATCATCAACGCCGCCTACTCCAGTATCTGCATACATCCCGAAATAAGTTGTATCATAACTAACATCGGAGATGTTAACTATATCGTAATGCCAGAAAATACAGTTCTCTGCAAGCACATGAGACCACTGGAATCCTCTCACTTCAACTCTTAAGCCTAATCCTGTACGCTTATGATCGGTCGCGATTGGGAAATAGTTGTATGGGGGTTGCGAATATTTTTTAGCTTTAGAATCATCCATTACGTAGAATGTTTCGAAGTCGGCGTTCTGAACGCCCTTGCCGAAGTAACCGTACCAATATCCGCTCCAGCTGTTATCGACATAAGGCAGAACATTAGGCCAACTGATCGGCCATGTTTTAGGCTTTGTGCTGATAGCAGGTTCTTCAGAAGAAGGATTGGCATAACCGGGTACGGGCTCCATAACCCACAATTCATTTGTAACAGGATCGAAGTTAACTTCTTCTCTGTATGAAGTCATAAGCGGATGAACAAGTTCTCCATTGCCGGGTGCTCTAACAGCTGCGCCTATCAGATCGGTCACGCCGTCTATATAGCAATGTCCGGTACCTTTGGGCCATTCGCCCGATGGTCTATCCGGCCAGGTACCAACCTGTCCATCGTTGCGGTAGATGGTTCTGATTCTATTTCCATCCATAATACCTTTTTTTCTATAAGTTTTATCTCCATACGGTTCATTTCTGTATTTCAATGTTTGCGGATCCACCTGTGCAAATATCACCGATGCCGTAACAGAGAGAAATAAGATCAACAAAAATTTCTGCTTCATTATATGCTCCATTTATAAAAATTAAAATCCAACATTGAAGCCAACGCTGATTCTTCTTGGAGAAGAATACATTGAAGGATTGTTGATATATTGCTGGATAGTATTTAGACCAATGATTGGTCCTGCAAATTTTATATTTAAGTCTGATGTTGCTCTTCCGGTTGAACCGTATACTCCATACTCGTTTTTGATGTCGAATAGATTGTAGACCAGGAGGAACATGTTAAAATCGTAACCAAAAATGTTGAAATGTTTGTTGGCTTTAAGATCGATGTTATAGGTTGATGGTTTTCTTCCGTTATTTTCGAAGCGTAATCCCTGTGCATACCTCGGGTCGACTGTATACGGGCTGCCGGAGCCGTAACTGAATATTATGCCGGCCGTCCAGTCTCTCATATCTCCAACATTAAGCGATACGTTTAATGTATGGGTTTGATCCCAATTTAAAGGAACGGTTTTCTTGTTCGATTCAACCGGCGGGTCGGATGAATTGTTATTGTACTCTGTCATCGGGTCTGAGGCGTTTCCGGAAGCAACTTGATATGTGTAGTCTATCTTTGCGCTGAAATAATCTGCGAATCGTTTATCAAGAGTGACTACTAATCCCTTAACATTTCCGTAGTCTCTGTTTATATATCTGCCGAACAAAAATCCTTCATATGTAGAGAGGATTTGCATTCCTAACAGATTTCTGATATCACTGTAGTAAACAGAAATATCCAGAGCCACATCCGGAAAAACCACCTGCTGAAGACCTAGTTCATATTTAACCGTCTTCTGCGCTTTTAACTCTGGATTTCCTAATACAGAAGATAGAGCGGTAGTTTGGTCAATTATATATTCCGTATTTGTATAGAGATTTTCAAAATTCGGAATCTGGAAAAAATGTCCGTATGAAAAATGGATCGCGCCTTTGTCCGAAATCGGGAATGAAACTCCCAGGCGCGGACTAATCTGATATTCAATCTCCGCTTCTCTTTTCAAACCGGCACCGTTAAAGTTAGGATTGTCCAGCGGATTGCGGATATCTACCGGCAGCTGATCTCTGGAATTAAAATAATCGAATCTCACGCCGGCATTAATAATCATAATATCATATTCCATCTTATCCTGAATATAGGCGGAGAATTCAATCGGCTGTCTCGTAAAAATTCTGTTGAATTTTGTGTTCGGCGCACTGTATCCTAAGAGGAATAGGGGCTTACCTGTAACGCTGTCTATCTGTCCGGAAGCAAAGTTTCTAATCTCTTTAGAGCTGTTGAAGATATCATGGAGTCTTCCTTCCAAACCGACTTTTAATTTATGCTGCTTCGTAATTTGCGATTCAAAAGTTAACTGACCAATGTAAGTCTGTGTCGATCTTTTGTAACGGTCAACTTCCTCTCCTCCCTGGCGGAATGTGTAACCCGAGTAGGGACTGCCCTGATTCGGATCGACATAGCGGCTGTCATACTCATCAGCAAAAAGGAAACCCTGATACTTGTTCAGGTTTGAGGAAAATTTTAATGAGAAGAATGTGCTGTTGCTGGGAACCCAGCTTATCTGGAAATTATGAACAAAATTTGTACGATAATGATTTTTAATTCCGTCCGGTGTCCACTTCATATAGTGGTTGTAATATTTATTCCAGTTATCATCCCAGAAAAAGCTGTAAGCAAATTTTAATGTATTCAAACCGTACGATAATTTTCCATTAAAATATTTTCGTTCCGAGGGATTCATAGGCACATACGCGCTGTCGCCTGTATTATGGTTTATCCAGACTGTCTGATTTTTTTGGTCGGGAAAAGTAGGACGGTCATCCCAGATGTTATATACTCTCTGTCCGTATAAAAATCCGTCATCCTTGTAATATCTTCCCGTCAAAAAGAAGTTCAAATTATTGAGAATCATTGTGGGACCGCTGAAATTAATCTGGAAATCTTTAGGACCGTTAAGATCCAATCTATTAAGATTCTGAAATATGTCTTTGTGATTTGTAATATAGCTTCCAACATAAGCCGAAGCAGAGCCTTCAAATTTCTGTGAGCCGTCTTTGGTAACAATGTTTACGATACCGGACATTGCCTGCCCGTATTCGGCATTAAACGTACCGCTGATGACTTCCATTTCACGTACGGAACTGTTTTCAACTCCGATTGAGACAGCGCCGTTGAAGGCGTCTGTAACGGAAACGCCGTCGATCAGGTACGCAACTTCGCCCGAACGGCCGCCCCTAAAATGTCCGTTAACAACACCTGCTTGAAGATTGATAACCTGGTTAATATTTTCAACAGGCATCAGTTTAATCTCCTCCGAGGAGATAATAGATGAGGATGATGTTAAATCTTTTGTTACTAATGGTTGTTTTGCCTGAATGACAACCTCATTCATATTAATTGTTGTTGGAGTTAATTTAACATCAACACGGGTTGTTAGATCGATCCGCACAACTATTTTTTCGACAGTTGTTTTGTTATAGCCGACTGCACTCACAACCACGGTATAAGTACCGGGAGTAATATTGTTGATATAGTAATCGCCTTCCACGTCGGCAGAAGCGCCAAGGTTAGTACCTTTGATTACCACAGTTGCGCCTATAACCGGTTCTTTAGTTTCAGAATCGATAATTCGACCCGCAATTTTTCCTGTTGTACCGGCACTGATAATTGAGCTCGTAACCAAAACCAGAAAAACAATCAACCGAAACAGTGGAATTGCAAATCGGTCCATTCTTATTTTCTTCGGTTTATTGATATTACACATAATCATTCCTTTGGAGATTTGAATTGTAAAAAGATGGGGCGTATTTATTCAATACGCCCCTATTTAACATTACTTCACTAACATCATTTTCTTTGTGCTTACATATGAACCGCTTTCAATCTTATACAAATAAACACCAGAGGTTAATTTTGATGCATCGAAACTAACATTGTAGGTTCCTGCATCTTGCTGTTTGTTTACTAATTCCGAAACCAAACGTCCGAGAACATCGTATACTTTTAATGTTACAAGTCCTGCTTTAGGAATTGTGTATCTGATGCTTGTTGTAGGATTGAACGGATTCGGATAGTTCTGTGCAAGATTATATTCTGTAGGTAAAGCGGATTCATTTGCAACATCAGTAATTGCACCGTCTACATTGCCTAAAAATGTATAGGTCCAGTTCTCAACGTGGCCCCATGACTGATCTAAATTGTCTTTTGAATAACACATGATTGCTTTACGAGTTTTGCCGTCATCATTATCGTTAATAGAAAAGTCAATCGGCATTCTGAATCCCTGTTTTACATAGATTGTATCTTTGAAGGAAGTCATTAAGAGTGAAAGCGGGATTCTAGCTTCAACGGTGTAACCTGAGCTCGGGAAAGTTTTTTCTACCCATGCATAATCTGCACCCGGAGTCATAAGCGATTTATACTTGTTTCCGCCTTCAGAACGGATTGCATCTTTGTTAAATCTGAAATGATAATCCGGTTCTTTGCCGCTCTTCAAATCTCCCTGATGCTTTGCACCTCTTGAATCATAAAGACCAATGAAAAGATCCGGTGAATCATTCTCATAAGAATTGCTCATTGAACTTGGGAATACATAATCGTCAGTTACATCGAATGC
>JAKAMT010000163.1 GCA_021812705.1 Bacteroidota bacterium
CCGCGTGTAAATCTGCCAAGCTGAATCAAAATTTTACTTAATACCGAATAAGACACTTCAAAATATTTATTCGGCATTATATTAATTATGCTTCTCAGTATAGATTTGCTATCCTTAAGAATAAAGAAAGTCATGAACGGAACAATAACTAAGATAGAGATTAGAGTTATTAGGCTGTAAAAAATATCGTTAATATTATTCGCCCAGCTAAAAATTATTCCCTGAGCAAAATTTGTAATCTTATCCGTCAAATTAATAGAGCCGATAAAGGGAAAAGTTGAAACTAATGAATTCTCAATCATCTGAAAAAAAGACTGCATGTTCTGAGGCGATAAAGTTGCAGAGAGACTTTTGAATTGATTAACTATTGCCGGAATCAAATAAGAAAAACTGATTACGATAATAATGATCAATCCGATAAAAACTGATAGCACGGAAAACAGGCGGCTAATGCCCCGCTTTTCAAGAAAATCGACTATAGGGTTAAGTATAAGTGAAATTAAAACAGATACTGCAATCATGGCAAGTATATCTGCAAAAATCACGCAGAGGAATACCACTAATGCCAGTGAGAGGAAGAACCAGAAATATTTTTTACTTTTTCTGATTTCATGGTCGCTGAACGGCATAAAACTCTCAATGATTTTAATCTCTACTTAAATATTCCCAATTCATCAACAAAATTCAATTTTAATCTTCAAACCGCCGGAAATTTTGAGTTAACTGCATCAAAGGAATTGCCTATATTTGTGATGAATTTTTTAATAAATGCGGATTATTGTTATGGCAGAAATTGAATTATTAAATCAGATCAGATCAAAAGCTTCGCAGAGAAAGAAAACAATCGTATTGCCGGAATCGCATGACGAACGAGTTTTAAGAGCAGCTGAAGTTTTGACAAAACAAAAAATTGCTTCGGTAATCACACTTGGAAATGAGGATAAGATCAGAGATAATGCCGGAAAGATCGGGGTCGATCTTCAGGGAATCAGAATAATTGATCCCGATAAGAGCGATAGACTGAGCGATTTTGCAAATTACTTTTTTAATCTTCGCAAGCACAAGGGTGTAACAATCGAACAGGCAAGAGAAACTATGCGCCGAGACATATTCTTTGGCGGAATGATGGTTAGCAGCGGAATGGCGGACGGAAGCGTATCCGGTTCATTTGCGACTACTGCGGATGTTATGAGAGCGTCGATCTTTTGCGTTGGGATGAAAGAAGGGATTTCAATTGTTTCAAGTTTTTTTCTTATGGCTTTTCCGGAAACCGTTTACAGTTTTGCCGACTGCGCGGTAAATCCAAATCCTGATGCAGACCAGCTTGCAGATATCGCGATCTCCACTGCAGAAAACCACAAAAAACTTACCGGTGAAGAGCCGTACATTGCTATGCTCTCCTTCTCTACAAAAGGCAGCGCTGAGCATGAATTAGTTGACAAAGTTCGGCTTGCTACGAAAAAAGTTCAGGAAAAACGCCCCGACCTTTTGGTTGACGGAGAACTTCAGTTCGATGCTGCCGTTGTAGCCGGAGTGGGTAAAAAGAAAGCTCCGGATAGCAAAGTTGCCGGCCGGGCAAATGTTTTAGTTTTTCCTGATTTGAACGCCGGAAATATAGGATATAAAATTGCCCAGAGACTCGGCGGGGCAGAGGCGGTTGGCCCAATCAGCCAGGGTTTGAAAAAACCATTCTATGATTTGAGCCGCGGATGCAGTGTTGACGACATCGTCAATACCGCTGCAATAGCCTGCCTGGCAGCAGATTAATAATTATTAAGGGAGGGCAGAATTCATTCTGTCCTCTCTAATCATCCCTCCTCAAAATGTGAACCAATTTCTTCCCGATTTCGTTTTAAGTAAAAAGAAAGGAATTAAAAATGAAATGGAAAATATTTTTATCAATCTCCTTCTTGATGCTTTTTGTTTTTATCAACCAAAATTTTGCCGTGAAAGGGGAAGCAATGGGCAGCAGCATAAATAATATTGTAGTAAAAGATACATTCGGAAAAGATGTGAATCTTTCTTCCTACAAAGGGAAAGTATTATTAATAGTAAATGTCGCAAGCAAGTGCGGCTACACTCCTCAATATGAAGGATTGGAAAATTTATATAAAAAATTTAATTCAAAAGGTTTTGAAATACTCGCATTTCCGTGCAATGATTTCGGAGGGCAGGAACCGGGTACAAATGAGGAGATCAGAAATTTCTGTTCAACCAATTACAGTGTAACGTTTCCTCTGTTCGACAAGATCAAAGTACTCGGTGACAAGAGATCGGAACTGTATTCGGTTCTGATTAATAATGAAAGTACGGAGAAAGGGGATGTTAAATGGAATTTCGAAAAATTTCTCATAGATAAAGAGGGGAACATAGTTGCGCGGTTTAGAAGCAAAGTAAAACCGGAAAGCGATGAACTTGTTCAGGCAATTGAAAAAGAATTGAGCAAATAATTTATTTCAGGCGGCCTTATTAAAAGCCGCCTGAATTAATTTTAATCATCAGCAACATCAATTTGTGCGTTCTGATTTTTCTTCAGAGGAGGACGCTCATACATAATGCACATCTCTCTGTATTTTTCAGAAATTCCGTGCGGAAGCTGTTCCCAGGTGAATCTCCATTTCCAGTTTCCGCCCAGAGTTCCGGGAAAATTCATTCTTGCTTCATTCCCAAGATTCAAAATATCCTGCATCGGTATAACGCAAATAGTAGCTACTGAAGAATAGGCGGCTGTGATTAGTTCGAACGTCATATTGTCGCCGTAATAATTAAGATATTTTTGCGCCCACTCATAAACGCCCGAATTTTTATTCTTTTCGGAAGTTAGAAAGCCCGCTGTCGTTTCATTATCATGAGAACCAGTATGTATAACGCAATTCTTAATATGATTATGCGGAAGGAATTTTTTATCGCCGTACTCGCCTAAGCCGAATTGTAGAATTTTAATTCCTGGGAAATTAAAATGATCTCTGAGTTCTTCCACAGAATCTGTTATCACTCCAAGGTCTTCTGCAATTATGGGAAGGTCTCCGTGCTCTTTTTTTATTGCGTTAAATAATTTTGCCCCGGGTCCTTTAACCCAGCGTCCGTTAATTGCAGTTGTTGCATCGCCCGGTATTTCCCAGTAAGCGTCAAATCCCCTGAAATGATCAATTCTTAAAATGTCTGCCATCTCAAGCAACTTGGAAATTCTTTTCCGCCACCAGGAAAATTTATCTTTCTCCATCAGTTTCCATCTGTAAAGCGGATTACCCCAAAGCTGGCCGGTGGCGCTGAAATAGTCGGGCGGAACTCCCGCAACAGATTCCAGGCTGCCGTCGTCTCTGACTGTGAATAATTCTCTGTTAGACCACAGGTCTGCGCTGTCGTAAGCAATAAATATCGGCAAATCTCCTATTATTTTTATTCCGTTTTGGTTTGCATAGCTTCGCAGTGAGTTCCACTGTTTGTCGAATACGAACTGAAGAAATTTCTGGAATTCAATTTCATCTTTAAGTTTATTTTTCCATTCGGAAATATTTTTTCTGTGTGCAATTGATGGATCCCACTCAGTCCATAGAACTCCGCCGTGAAACTGTTTCGCCGCCATGAAGAGGGAGTAGTCATCCAGCCAGTAACCGTTCTTCTTGCAGAAATCTCCGCATTCTTCATCAAACTGAATTTGTTTCTTTTTAAAATTTGAAAAAGCTTTTCTCAGAAGTTCATACTTAAAATTAATGACTGAACCGAAATCTATCTCATTCGGATTGTAGTTCGGAATGTTATTGAAATCTTCGCCGCCGAGTAAATTTTCGTTTTGCAGCAATTCAGGACTTATAAGCAACGGATTTCCTGCAAAAGCCGAGAAGCACTGGTAGGGGGAATCACCATAACCGGTAGGTCCGAGCGGAAAAACCTGCCAGAGAGTTTGTCCGGAGCTTTTAAGAAAATCTATAAATCCGTAAGCATTAGGGCCGAGATCGCCAATCCCATATTTACCCGGGAGTGAAGTTGGATGAAGCAGTATTCCAGCAGAACGTTCTAATTTCATTTATTCCTCATATGACTTGTGATATAAATCTCTTATAAAAAAATTAAGTAAAAAAACAATATTTTCTTAGAAGTTTTATTCCTTAACTTGCGTTCGCTCTTGAATAAATCAATTGTACAATTCTCCAATTTATTCTTCAACTGATTGCTTAAAAAAAAATTTTTAGTTAAGTTGTTTTCGCTTCAGTAATGAAAGACAAATTTCTTTTAAAGTAATTTCAATTAAAATTATATATAAATTTTTCCGAAAGGGTTATCAAGGAGCCTCTAATGAAAATAAACAGACTGTTCACAGTTGCTGGTAGCGACCCTTTAGAATCCGTTGAGTTTGTAAAAAGAAATTCTGAAATCAAAAATCCGGACGGTTCAATTGTTTTCAGAATGGAAGACGTTATGGTGCCAAAGGATTGGTCCCAGGTGGCAACGGACGTTCTTGCGCAAAAATATTTTCGCAAAGCCGGAGTTCCCAAATTAATTTCAAAGATCGAAGAAGAGGGAGTACCGGCCTGGCTGCAGCCCAGCAGCGCTGATAAAAAAATTGAAGAGCTTCCCGAGAAAGAAAGGTATGGATCAGAAACAGATGCCCGGCAGGTGTTTTACAGATTGGCAGGTACCTGGACATACTGGGGATGGAAGGCAGATTATTTTGATTCGGAAGAGGATGCAAAAGCATTTTACGACGAACATGTTTATATGCTTGCTTCTCAGTACGCAGCACCTAATTCGCCCCAGTGGTTCAACACCGGACTTAATTGGGCATACGGAATTAACGGACCTTCTCAGGGGCATTATTATGTAGATTATAAATCAGGCGAGTTGACTTCATCTGAAGACGCATACACGCATCCCCAGCCGCATGCGTGTTTCATTCAATCTATTAAAGATGATTTGGTGAATGAAGGCGGCATTATGGATCTATGGGTGCGGGAAGCGCGCCTCTTCAAATACGGTTCCGGCACCGGAACAAATTTTTCCGATCTGCGTGGTCTGAATGAACCTCTGAGCGGAGGAGGCAAATCTTCCGGCTTGATGTCCTTTCTTAAAATAGGTGACCGTTCTGCCGGCGCTATTAAGTCGGGCGGAACCACACGCCGCGCCGCAAAGATGGTAACACTGGATATAGATCATCCCGACATTCAGGAATATGTTAACTGGAAAGTTTTGGAAGAGCAGAAAGTTGCGGCGCTTGTTGCAGGATCGAAAATTCTAAATTTCCATCTGAACAATATTATTAAAGCATGTTACGACGAACATCCGGAAAATGAACGTTTCAATAAGAAGACAAATCTGAAACTGCGCAAAGCAATCATCGAAGCGCGCAAAATGAATGTCCCGGAAAATTATGTAGACCGGGTAATCAAATTGGCTAAACTGGGCTTCCGCTCAATCGAAGTTCCGGTATACAACGAGGATTGGAACTCTGAAGCTTACTTGACCGTCTCCGGTCAGAATTCTAATAATTCGGTCCGCGTTACAAATGATTTTATGCAGGCGGTTCTTAATGAGAGTGATTGGAATTTGTACTGGAGAACCGAAAAGAAAAAAGCAGCAAGAGATGGACGCGTTCCCAAACCATCCAAAACTTTGCCGGCTAAAGAATTGTGGGACGATATCTCATACGCCGCTTGGTCTTCCGCCGATCCGGGACTTCAGTACGATACAACCATAAATGAATGGCATACATGTTTGGCGGATGGAACAATACGCGCGTCAAATCCGTGCAGCGAATATATGTTCCTGGACGATACTGCATGTAATCTTGC
>JAKAMT010000164.1 GCA_021812705.1 Bacteroidota bacterium
TGAGGAAGAGGATCTTTCAAAGCTCTTCAAAATAGATAAAGCATTCTCCACTAAAGGTACGAAGAACGAATCCGGTTCCGGTTTGGGTCTGATTCTGTGCAAAGATTTTGTTGAGCGGAACGGGGGCGTTTTGAGTGTGGAAAGCAAAGTTGGAGAAGGGAGCGTATTTAGGTTCACGTTGAAGAAAGGATAGTTTGGTTATTGGGGCTCGTCTTCGCTCGCCCTGACGTATTTGTTATTTGGTTCTTGGTGCGGGGGTTCTTGGTTCAAGGTTCAAGGTTCAAGGTTCAAAGTACAAGGTTCGAGGTACAAGGTTAAAAGGACTTTGAACGTTGCACTTTGTACTTTTTTCCCCTTGACTCCCGGAGAAACACTTGACTATTCACTATTTGCGATTCACCCCTCCCCTTTTAAATATGCGGTCAAGGGCCACTCCTTGACTGAAATTGAAAATTGTTGAAAAGTAAATATGCGGTCAAGGACCACTCCTTGACTGAAATTGAAAATGGTTGAAAAGTTGAACTGTTGAAGCGATATCTTAAGCTACGTCCTTGTTGAATCGATCACTTTGAAGATGGTTGAAAAGTAAATATGCGGTCAAGTGCCACTCCTTGACTGAAATTGAAAATGGTTGAAAAGTTGAACTGTTGAAGCGATTACCTTTCAAATAGCGTCAAGTTAGAATGTTTGAGACTCAATATTCCGTTTAAGTTATCGCTCTTTTTTCCAGAGTCACATATTACGCGTTACTACATAATCCCCATTTGCTCCGCCCTAGTTCGTCCGTATTTTTTACTCCAATCATTAAATATACAAGACAGAAAATTATGTGCGGAATAAATTGTACTCAACTTATCTATGCTCTTAAATACAGAACACAATATCTAATTACTTATTGTGCAAGATTATAATTCTATTTTTGATATAAAAAAAGATCAATATCATTTACTTTTGTGAACTCTTTATCTGCGCTTATTATAGTAGTATTCAAGTAAATCGCAGTTGCTATAATAATGCAATCCGGTAATTTTAAAGAATATTTTTTTCTCAGAAAGATTGTTAATGCTTTAATACGATGATTAACATCTATTATAAGGCATTCTGATAAAAATCTTTTTACGATGGATTGTTCTTCCTCATTAATTTTTTTAAGAGATAGTAATTCAAGTTCCGTAATGAATGACACAATTAGCCGTTTATCTTCAAGTAAAGGGATGAGGGTATTATCTCCGTTGAGCAGATACAAAATGATATTGGTATCCAAAAGAATATTATTGCCACTCATCGCGAAATCTCTTCTGAATGTTTACCGCGTCCTCTTTTAATACAATTTTACCGCAATATTTTTTCAGATTGATCTTTTTTTTCTTGTTTTTTTTAGAAGAAACCAAAGAATGGATCTCTTGTTCTTTCATTCCTCTTTTAATTATTGTAACCATAATGTGGACTTTAATTTATTTTTAACGCACTACTTAAATTAGTAAAATGAATGTTCAATCACACTGAAATTTTTATATGCGGCGGAGGGTGTGAGTATCATTAATTTCTTGATCCTTGTTGCGGGGGTTCTTGGTTCAAGGTTCAAAGTACAAGGTTCGAGGTACAAGGTTCGAGGTACAAGGTTCGAGGTACAAGGTTCAAAGTACAAGGTTCGAGGTACAAGGTTCGAGGTACAAGGTTAAAAGGACTTTGAACGTTGCACTTTGAACTTCTCACGTTTCCCGTCTTCCGTTTCCCGTCTTCCGTTTCCCGTCTTCCCGTTTTATGTCTCACTTTTCACGTTTCCCGTTAAATAAAAATTTTCCTTTCAATCTTCCCGATAAAATTTTAATTTTGTAACGGTTTTTGACAACATCAATAAGGAAAAAGATGCAAGACTCTGACGAGCCTGGCGCTAAAAATTTCACAGTAAAAATAGAGAGATAATCCGCAGAGTTGTCCAACCTTTAAATTTCATTGTTCAACTCCCGGAGAAATTCTCGGAGGCGACAATGAACCACCAATTTAGTTTCATTATTCCACTGATTTCAAGATCAACCTTTCTATGATTGGTTATGTTCATTTTGTCCGTTCAAATAAAAATGAAGAGGAATTAGAATGACAAAATCGATCTTCACAAAAGTTTCATCATCGTCAATGGCAAAAGAGGCAAAGACTCCTCACAGCGCCACACAGGATGAGAAGCTTCTGCTTGAGGCATGTTCCGCTTCGGTTCAGCAGGCATTATTTAAACTAAACAGTTCACAGACAGGCCTGTCGGGCGAAGAAGCGGAAAACAGATTAGACAAATACGGCAGGAATGAATTAGCCCACAGTAAAGAAGTGGGCATATGGCTCGATATTTTTAACCGCTGCAAGAGTCCCCTTGTTATACAACTCCTTGCAATCGCCATAATCTCCGTCCTGCTGGGAGAAATTAAATCCGCAATCATTGTAAGCTTAATGGTTCTGCTGAGCGTGGGACTCTCATTTGTTCTCGACAGAAGATCGAACCGCGCCGTTGAAGCATTGGGAAAAAGAGTCCAGAGTCACGCAGATATTTTAAGGGACGGCAAAGAGATAGAAGTTCCCATCTCAGAAATCGTTCCGGGCGATATAATACTTCTCCACGCGGGATCAATAATTCCTGCCGATCTAAGAATAATAAGCGCGAAAGATTTTTTCGTGAGCCAGTCCGTTTTAACGGGAGAATCTCTTCCGCTAGAAAAGAAATCGGATCCTCATAAAATAGAGAACGGATTTGTATTTGAATTAAGCAACGCATGTTTTCAGGGAAGCAACGTTCTGAGCGGAACCGCAAGAGGAATTGTAGTAAATACCGGTGTGCACACTTATTTCGGATCGATATCTGAAAGATTAACCGAAACAAGAGTTAAAACAAGTTTTGATATCGGGGTGCAGTCATTTACTTATCTGATGATCCGCTTCATGCTTTTAATGGTATTCGCAGTATTCCTTATTAACGGAATTTCCAAAGGTAATTGGATTGAAGCGCTTTTGTTCGGAGTTTCAGTTGCGGTAGGATTAACGCCTGAAATGCTTCCGATGATAGTTACAGTAAATCTCGCAAAAGGCGCTTTAACAATGTCGAAGAAGAAAGTTATTGTAAAGCATCTCAGCTCTATCCAAAATTTCGGCGCAATAGATACTCTCTGCACGGATAAGACCGGAACGCTGACGCAGGATAAAGTAGTGCTAGAAAAGCATGTGGATATAACAGGCAAAGAGAGCCGCGACGTTCTTCTCTATGCCTATCTGAACAGTTTCTATCAAACAGGTCTGCGCAATCTTATAGACCGCGCGGTAATTTCTTCCATAGATCTTGATGTTGAACCCAAATGCACGCTAGTGGACGAGTTGCCGTTCGATTTTCAGAGAAGAAGAATGTCTGTCGCCGTTGAATATGAGGGGGATCATGTTCTTATCTGCAAAGGCGCAGTCGAAGAGATCTATTCCGTCTGCAGTCATTATCAGATTGATGACGAGGTCTATCCCCTCATTCAGATGATACATGACGATCTCTACGAGGAAGTGGAAGATTTAAATAACGAAGGCTACCGTGTCTTAGCCATCGCTTACAGGGAATTTCCGAGAACTAAAACTAGCTTCACAATTGCAGATGAAGCCAGTATGATACTGCTCGGTTATATCGCCTTCTTCGATCCTCCGAAAGATTCTTCACACATGGCTATAGCAAGTCTTCAGAATGTGGGAGTGAAAGTAAAAATTCTTACCGGAGACAATGCGTTAGTAACGGCCAAAGTCTGCAAGGATGTTGGATTGGAGATAGACAGAATTGTAACGGGAAACGAGCTGTTGAATTTATCCGATTCTGATTTTATTAATGTTGTGGAAGAAGCGAATGTTTTTGCAAAGCTCTCCCCATCCCAGAAAGAAAAAGTTATTCACACATTGCGTCAGCAGGGGCATGTTGTTGGATATCTAGGTGACGGAATTAACGATTCGCCCGCGCTGCGCGCTTCTGATGTTGGAATATCGGTAGACAGTGCGGTGGATGTGGCAAAGGAAGCGGCGGATATTGTCCTTCTCGAGAAAAGCCTTTTAGTGCTGGAAGAAGGAATTAAAGAAGGAAGAAAAGTCTTCGCGAACATAATAAAGTATATAAGAATGGGAGCGAGCTCAAATTTCGGGAACATGTTCAGCGTTCTGGGCGCAAGCATTCTACTCCCCTTCCTTCCGATGAAGCCGGTTCAGATTCTTATCAATAATCTGTTATATGATTTTTCTCAGACAGGAATTCCGACAGACAATGTTGATCCTGAATTAGTTCAGAAGCCGCTTAAATGGCATATCGAGAACATAAAAAAGTTCATGATATTCATCGGTCCCATCAGCTCGATATTCGATTACGCAACATTCGCGCTGATGTGGTTTGTTTTCGGCTCCAAATTTTATCTTGATGTTGCATCGGGAGGCGGAAGCCAGTCGTATTGGGAGAGTTTATTCCAGACGGGTTGGTTTGTTGAATCTCTGCTCACGCAGACGCTTATTGTTCATATAATAAGAACGAGGAAGATTCCGTTCTTCGGAAGCATCTCTTCATTCCCTATGATGATAACGACGGTATTAATAATGTCTATAGGCGTCTGGCTTCCCTATTCTCCACTGGCGGAGACTTTGGGATTTGTTCCGCTTCCGGCGCATTACTGGTTATGGATAGCGGGATTTCTTCTGAGCTACAGCATCATAACGCATTTTGTAAAATCGTGGTTCTTTAAAAAATTCGGAGTGAACTGATATGGATACTCTCTTAGACGCACTTCAGGAAGGAAGATTAATTGAACTTCCGGATAACGACAAGCAGGACGCGCTTCAGTTTCTTGCGCATATAATCGAAGCTATTCCTTCTGTTCCGAACGGTACGGATGTGGCGGGACTGGTTTTAAAAAGAGAGGAGACCTACAATACATATTTAGGGAGAGCATTTGCGGTTCCGCATGCCCGGGTTCCGTTCGATGATGATCTATACTGTGCGATAGGCTGGAGTCCCTCCGGCATCCAATATACTCCACAGAGCACAGATCTTGTAAATATAGTTGTGATGTATTTAGTGCCGAACAATCAGAGAAATCTTTATCTAAAAGAGATTTCTAATATTGCAAAAGCGCTTCAGGAACTTCACAACGAAGAGATGCTCCGCCAGGCGACCGATCTTAATACCGTTCGAAATTATCTATTGGATCTGATGATCTCGGCAAAAAATATTGTCGGTCCCGAAGCCCGCGCGCGCATGATTCAGCTCGAAGCAAAGCAGGCGCTGCCCGGATTGGAGTTCCAGAACTTGTCCAATCTTGTAATTGAGACTGTTACAATAATTACAGGGCACAATCTGCGTCATATTACATTAGGGCAGAACAAAGAGCTGATTGATCTTCTTGATAATTATTCAAGCTTAGCCGATCTGGTGAACAACAGCAATGTTTTTGATTTTGCAGGATGGCGAATACTTAAAAGAAATTCTTCCGTTTATCAGTCGAGCAGAATAAGTCATGACTGCATAGCAATAAAGATTAAGTAAATAATTTTCATAAAAAAGGCTCTCAACTTTGAGAGCCTTTCTGTTTGACGGCTATTCTTTTCTTATTTTACAAGCATTAATTTCTTTACAGATACAAAGTTATTGGCCTGGATTCTACAGAAGTAGATACCGCTTGTAAGATTGCTTCCATCAAAGACCACCTCATGATATCCGGCACCAAGCATTCCATCGGCTAATATTGCCACCTCTCTTCCGATTACATCGTAGATCACCAGTTTTGTAA
>JAKAMT010000165.1 GCA_021812705.1 Bacteroidota bacterium
GAAATCACTTTTCAAGAGCAAGGCAGCCGTTCAGGAACTTTTCAAAAAAACTCCGCAGGAAATTTTAACCCTTGACGATCCGTTCGTTCAGTATTTTGTAAAAGTTGAGCCGCAGGTAGAACCGTTGAGAAATCAGCAGAAAGAAATTATGGATACGGAAAACGTTGCTTTCGGTCTTTTAGGTCAGATCCTCTACAAAACTTACGGCACATCAGTAACCCCCGATGCCAACAGAACTTTAAGATTGAGCGACGGACTTATGAAAGGGTACGATTATAACGGAACAACGGCTCCGGTGAAATCAACATTTTTCGGTATGTTCGACCGTTTCTACGGATTTGAAGGAAAGTATCCTTTCAATCTCCCTGAAAGATGGAAAAATATTCCTAAAGATCTCGATCTTAAAACTCCGATTAATTTTGTAGCTACAAATGATATCGTAGGCGGCAATTCCGGCAGCGCGGTAATAAATAAAAATGCCGAGGTCATCGGTCTCGCGTTCGACGGCAATATCGAAAGCCTTCAGGGCAATTTTATTTACCTCCCCACATTCAACAGAACAGTTGCGGTTGATTCAAGAGGAATGCTGGAAGCAATTAAAAATGTATACAAATTCGACCGTCTCGCCGATGAATTGGCCAACGGTAAATTGAAATAAGATTCCCATTCTTTAAATTTACGATGGGTCGGTTTTTTACCGGCCCATTTTTATTTCTATTCTTATATTTCGCACAATAAATATTAATAACTGAAGCAGGTAGACTGATGAAGAATAAAAATATTTTCTTTTTAACAGTCGCGCTTATTGCGCTGGTCTCATTTGCAATGAACGCGCAGTCGATCTATGAACCCAGAGACCTTTCAAAAGTTCAATCATCAATCAAGGATTTCGGAAAGATGTGGACTTTTGACGATGTGCCTCTGGATAATTTTTCAAAGGAATACGGATTCCGTCCTACAGAAGAATGGCTTAAAGATGCGCAGATGTCCGCTCTTTTATTCGGCGGCGGATGTTCTGCGGCATTCGTATCGGCCGACGGACTGATTATGACCAATCATCATTGCGGACGAGGCAACCTTTCGGGAATCACCCCGAAAGGGGAAGATTATCTAAGAGACGGATTCTATGCGAAGACACTGCAGGACGAGATCAAAATACCGCGCCTTTCGGTTGATCAGCTTGTGATGATCGTGGATGTTACAAAGGAAGTTCTTTCCGCAATGAAATCCGGAAAAGACGACAATGAAAAGATAAAACTGCGCAATGAAAAAATTTCTGAAATTGAAAAAAAACATTCCGATGAGAGCGGTTTGAACTGCCGCGTAATTCAGCTTTACAACGGAGGCAAATATTCCCTCTACGGTTATAAACGCTACACCGATATAAGATTGGTTATGGCTCCCGATTTTCAGATCGCATCTACAGGATGGGACTGGGATAATTTTACATATCCGAGATATGAACTGGACTTCATGTTCTTCCGCGCTTATGAGAATGATAAACCGGTTAAGTCTGAACAATTCTTCAAATGGAGCAAAGCCGGTGCTAAGGAAGGCGAACCGATATTTGTTGTGGGCAATCCAGGCAGAACGCAAAGGTTATATTCTGTGGCTCAGCTGGAATTTTTTAGGGATAAGAATTATAAATATTCGCTTCTGCAGCAGAATGAATCTTATAAAATATATTATGAATTACTGCAGAGTCATCCGGAACGCTATACAGAGCTGATCAATATGGTAATGGGAATAGGCAACGGAAGAAAATCGTACGCAGGAAGATATATGGGCTTGCGCGATGAATATGTTATGGCGCTGAAAAAAGATTTCGAAAAGAAATTCCGCGCCAAAGTGAACGCCGATCCGGAATTGAAATCAAAGTACGGCCACATATGGGACGGAATAAAAAGCAATCTTGATGAGCTGAGAAAGTATATTGACGAATCGATCGCTTTTCAGATAAATCCTAGAGGAGGAGTAGCTTACTTTTCAATGGCAGAGAAGGTTATCAAATATGCCGAACAGATGAAGCTCGGTGAAGAAAATCGTGAAGCCGATTATAAAAGCGATAAGCTTGCCGCTACATTAGCAGACATACTTCAATCAAAGATTGATTTAGAGTTTCAGATGAAATCCGTAAGGGCTTATGCGAATGTTCTGCGCGGAGTACTGGGCGATCAGCATCCGATGGTTGTAAAACTGCTAGGGGACAAAAAAGATGATGAAGCTTCGAAATATTTAATTGATAATTCTTCATTGACCTCAAAAGAAAAATTTGATCAGTTGATAAAAAAATCTCCGGACGAAATTCTCTCATCCGACGATCCGTTCATCTATTTCGTCAGGAACAGCCAGGCTAAAATGAAAGAGATCCGTCCCAGAATTACCGAAATAAATAATTCGCTCTCGGTGCTGAATCAAATGCTTGGGGAAGTAAGTTTTTTAATTTACGGCAATCAAATTCCTCCCGATGCAACAGGTACATTAAGAATTTCGGACGGCAGGATTCAGGGATATGAATATAACGGAACTATAGCACCGGGCAAGACAACATTCTACGGGATGTACGACCGGTGGAATTCATTCAATAAAAAAGATTATCCCTGGGGATTGCATCCAAGATTTCAAAAAATTCCTGAGGGATTTGATCTTGCCACCAAGCTCGATTTTGCCTCTACCAATGATATTGTAGGAGGAAATTCGGGAAGCTCTGTGATTAACGAGAAAAGGGAAGTTGTTGGATTAGTTTTCGACGGTAATTTAGAAAGTTTAGCCGGCGATTTTATTTTTCTGCCCGAAATAAACAGGACCGTTGCGGTCGATTCGAAAGGATTACTGGAATCGCTCAGGTACTATTTCAATACGGACCGGCTTATTCGGGAACTGGAATCAGGAAAGATAGAGTAGTAAAAATTTAAATATCTTCAGAAAAAGGCGGTTTATTTCCGCCTTTTTTTTATCCCGGAATGAAACTTTTTTTAGTCTATAAGCCGTTATATCCCATATACAGCGTTCAGAAAGGGATTAAATGTATACCGCTCAGTCTCAAATTTCACCGTGCAACAAAAACTGCGTTATGGATCCGGTTTCAAAACTTTGCAAAGGATGTTTCAGAACCATTGAGGAGATAATCCAATGGTCCCGCATTACTGATAAAGAAAGGAACGAAATTTTAAAGCTGGCGGAATCAAGAAAAGACAAATTGCTTGGGAACGGACTCCACTCGTGAAATTGGATTTCCCCCTGAAATAAAGTCGCGTTAAAATTTAATGCTTTCTTGCATAAGCAAAATCGACTATCATCTTTAAAGTTTTTCTGTAGGAATAACCGCCGTATTTTGCCGACCGCATAAATCCCGCGCCTTCAGTCAGATCCGGATTAGGATTCACCTCAAGCACATACAATTTATTATCTTCTTTAGAGAGCCTCATATCCACGCGCGAATAATCTCTGGTACCTACTGCGTGCACGCACTCAAGCGCCATTCTTTCCGCTTCTATACGGATCTTATCGCTCAGCGGAGCGGGACAAATTGGAATTGTCTTGTGATAAGCTTCGTGCATCGGATCCCACTTTGCCTGAAAGCTGACTATGGGATGCAGATTTTTTGGCATCTGCGAAAAATCAATTTCACTTATAGGAAGTACAACCGGATCTTTATCGCCGAAAACCGCTACGTTCAATTCTCTTCCCATAATAAATTCTTCCACTAAAGCCGGCTGTTTGAAAGAATTAAACACATATTCGATTCTTTTTTTGAGCGCTTCAACGTTGTTCACAATAGCATCATTATCGATCCCCACGCTTGCATCTTCCCAGGCCGGCTTTACAATAAGCGGATATGTGAGCCCCAGCCTGAATGAACCTTCCATGTTCTTGATTATTTTATACCGGGGCGTTCTTATTCCCAGCGAACTTAAAATTCTTTTGGTAAGAGTTTTATTCTGGCAAGTTCCCAGAGCTATTGGCGGCGCGCCGGTATAAGTAATATTGAGAAGCTCCAGCAATCCGGTAAAGTTCATCTCCAGTCTCGGCTGATCTTTGTAAAGTTCAACAAGATTGAAGACCACATCGGGTTTATTTTTCTCGTAATCTTTAATGAAACTCTGAATGCTGTCCATTATATTAAATGTATAAGCTTCATAGCCTGCTTTTCTGAGGGATTCTGCCATGAATTCAAATTCATTCAGGGGATTAAGACTCTGGAGATCGAAGACCGGCTTAAAATCCAGATTTTTGGCGCTTCTTTGAAGGTTTTCGTAAATCTCGGGATTAACTTCGTTGAATACTATGGCGACTTTCATTAATGACCAATTTTTTTTTTGAAATTTATACAAATTTGTTTTGCATATCAAAAGTTTTGTTATTTTTGCTTTTAGACAAGTGGGATGAATTTTCAAGATGAGTTTTTATCCGCAGCCGAATAAATATCAATGCGGACCATTTGCATTGAAGTATGCATTGGTGATGCTTGGTATTTTTAAAGATGAAGATCAGATCGGAATAATTGCCGGAAGCACATGGTGGTCCGGAACGGATGAAATCGGCCTTTCCCGCGCGGCTAGAAGGTTCAACTGCAAACTGAAACACTTTCAGTCGAGCAATCCCGATGACGCGCGCAGGATGCTTATAAGCGAATTGAAGAAAGGGCATCCCTGCATTCTCAGCGTTAAAAATTGGGAACACTGGTGCACCGTTGTAAATTATCAGCAGGGAAAATTTGTCGTTATAGACAGCGAGCTTGATAAGGTGGTTGGAATTTTAAATGCAACTCAGCTTGCAAGAAGATGGAAATATATTGAAAAAGGAACGGGGATAAAAAGTTTTGACGGGTATGCGCTCATTCCGAAATTTAAAGTCCAGACGCGTGCAAAATTTTCTCTGGATAACGCCAAAGAAGTGATGTATGATAAAAATGAAGACATCGCTAAGAAATGGGATCAGTACACAAATGATCTAATCACCATCTGCAAGCCCCGCACAAAGCTAAGCCACAACATTATAACATTTTCGGAATTCCTCAGACGGAACGAAGAGAATCTGATAAAAAGAGTGGCGAACTGGCACGGCGAACCCACTTATTCCGAACTTAAAAAAATTCTTCTTAACATGAAGTTTATTGCGGAAGTGTATGACCTGGTTGTGGCGGAGGATGATGAGAAACGCGCTGCAATAGATCTCGCTTCAATCCTCATGATGTATGCATGCGGCAAATACGGCATGAACCCGATCTACCAGTAAATAATCGAAACAAAATATTTTATGCTATGAACATTCATCCAAAAATTTTAAACAGAAATAAAACTGCTTTACTTGTTATAGATATTCAGGAAAGAATTCTACCTGTGATATTTGAATATGAACGCGTTGTTGAAAATTCTCTAAAACTGATTAACGGCTTCGGGATTATGAATCTTCCGGTATATTTCACCGAGCAGTATCCAAAAGGGTTAGGCCGCACTGATCCGCGTTTGATGGCTGCTCTTCATCCGCTGGCTCCGATGGAAAAAATGACATTCAGCTGCAGCGGTGCGGGCAATCTTTTTAAAGAGCTGAGAGAAAAAAATCTTGAACAGATAGTGGTCAGCGGGATTGAATCGCATGTATGTGTAACGCAGACGGTTCTGGATCTTTTGGCTAATGATTTCCAGGTGCATGTTGCCGCAGATGCGGTATCGTCAAGAAGAAAATT
>JAKAMT010000166.1 GCA_021812705.1 Bacteroidota bacterium
AATTGCCGGCAGTCCCGTTAAAACTAAATATGATTCTGTTAAAACACTTTATAAAAATCTGCTCTCTGATGTTAAAAATCTTTATGAAAAAAATTATGACTATTATAAAAATCTCCGGAACACGACCGTCGAAATAATTACCCCGGATGAAAAACTCAACACAGCGTTTGAATTCGGAAAGGTTGCGCTAAGAAATTTGATTGTTGATAATCCAACGCTTGGAAAGGGGCTGGTCGCAGGATACGGCCTCAGCGGGGGAGGCGGGCGCCCCGGATTTGCATGGTATTTCGGGGGAGACGCATTCATCAATTCATTGGCTATGAACAGTTACGGTGATTATTCAACTGTCAAAGACGCACTGGCATTCACCCAGAAGTGGCAGAGGCAGGATAATTTTCCAATACGAAAGAAATCGAAGGATGAAAAAAATAACGAGATCGGAAAAATGTCGCATGAGCTTTCTCAAAGCGACGGACTCATAGACTGGTGGAACGATTATCATTACGGGTACAATCATGCGGATACTTCTCCATGGTATTTAGTGGCGATGGGAGACTATTTCAAAAAGAGCGGCGACCTGGAGTTTGTTAAAAAAAGCTGGAAGTCGATTGTGCAGGCATACAACTGGTCGAAAAGCAAAGACAGCAACGGAGACGGGCTCATGGACCTGAAAGGTGCCGGATTGGGAGTGCTGGAGTTCGGTTCGTTGGTGAAAATTTTTAACGACAATTACACGCAGAGCCTGTGGACAGAGGGGATACGAGATGTGAATCTTATGGCTAAGTATGTAGGCGACAAAGAAATTGAAAAAGAAACAGAACGGCTTTTTCCCAATGCTCAAAAAGCTTTGGAGAAAATTTTCTGGATAGATGACTTGGGATTCTACAGCTTTGGAGCTGCCGAGGACGGGAAGCAGGTGCGCGATAAGAACATCTACTCTTCCGCATCAATTCTTCTCGGCCTGATGAATAATGAAAGAAGTGTGAGCACAATCAAAAAATTCAACGAAAGCGATATGGTAACAGATTGGGGCGTACGCAATCTTTCAAATAGATCCTCCATGTATGAACCGACAAATTATAATTACGGAACAATCTGGCCGTTCACTTCGTACTTCATCGGTGCGGCGCAGTTCTGCACACATTTTAATCTGCAGGGATTTGAAACAATTCAGAAAACCGCACAGCACGCATTCGATTACGGAATAGGAATTGTGCCCGAAGTTTTTTCCGGCGACATCAATACAAAATTGGGAGAAGCATATCACGATCAGGGATTCAGCGTCAGCGGTTATATCTTTCCTTTGATGAACGGGCTTGCGGGTTTGAATGCTGACGCGTTGAACAAAAAAATCACTTTTGCGCCGAAGCTCCCGGCCGATTGGAAATTTTTAAGAGTGAACAATATCAAAATCGGCGGCTCAACCGTTGACAGCGATTTCAAAATTGAAAATGGCGTTATCTATTTATCTGTCGTAAAAAATGGGGCCGACGAGATCAGTTTCGATTTCTCGCCCGATCTTCGGCTGGGAACGGAAATAATTTCAGCTACGTTGGATGGAAAGACAATCCCTTTCGAATTGATAAAACATGACCAGGCTTTTCAGATTAAAATAGAATTTAAAACCGCCGGTAAAAACGAAATAAAAATTAATTTCAATCCGGCGCCTGCGGTTTACAGCTTAATTTCTCCCGCGCCTATTGGAGCCGTTAACGAAGGAATAAAAATTGTCTCTCAAAATTTGGACGGAAAAAATCTTAAAATATACTGCCAGGGCAAACCGGGAATAAATTATGAACTGGGAATCGCCAATCAAGATAAAATAAAAAATTTAGCCGGTGCGGAATTAAAAGGAGGCAAATTAATAATAGCCATCCCCGGCCGCGGAGACGAGTTTGTTAATCACGAAATTAAAATCGAAATGAAGTAAAGTGTAAAAATTATTTATGGAGAATACGGTCGAGCTTTATTTTTATAAAATAAAGCTCGCCCTTCCCTTCATATAAAACGCCGAGATTGTTTTTTTCTGTCTTTGTCAAACAGGAGTATCCGAAACATTTTCGTTCATCATAAAGCAACTGGTTCTCTTTCTCCCACGTTGTTCCGCCGTCAAAACTAAATTTAACCGTCATATTTTTTCTCTCTTTAGAATCGTCCGGATTGGAGAAGGCTAGAATATTCCTTCCGTGATTAATTTTATTTCCGGAAAAGCTGATTAAACTTCCCATGCAGACCGGATCTCTTAATGCATTCCGTGATGAAGAATGCTCTGTCCATGTCTTGCCAAGGTCTGAAGTGACGGCTGCAGACCTATATTCGCCACGGTTATCGCGCATGTTAAGCATTAATGCCCCGTTTTCAAGTTCTACTGCCTGCGATTCGGTGGTGTTCGGTTTTGCACCTGTTCCTACGCTCCAATTTTTGCCGTGATCTTTACTATATATAATAGTAGAAAAAGGTAACCCGGTTGAATCTCTGAATTGTGCCGGAAATACCAGCGTCCCGTCTCTTAAAGTAATTCCGTTGCCCGGTCCCTGAAAAAATAATTTCCACGATGGATCCTTAACCTGTTTAGTTATATTGATGGGCGCAGACCAGGTAAGTCCGTCATCTTCGCTTTTGGTCAAAAGAAGTTGTCCCGTTTCGTCCGGCAATAATCCTCGTCCCGATCCGTTCCAGCCGCGGTTGCCGTGGCTCCATAATGCGGCGACCCATATCGTTCCTGTTTTTCTGTCTATTAATATTGATGGATCGCCCGTGCCGTCCGGCTCGGCGGAGTTTTCCATATCCAAAATTATTTTCATCGGAGTCCAGCTCTCGCCGCCGTCTCCGCTTCTGCTCATGCCGATTTTAATTCTGCCCGGCAAGTCTACGCAGGAATTGTACCTTATGTCATACACAGCAATCAGTGTGCCCTTTTTGGTAGTTGCCAAACCGGGAATTCTAAAACACTTTACGCCCTCATCACCCGGTTTTCTTAATATGCGTCCGACGGCAAATTCATTATAATTTTTTTCAACCGGATATTTTTCATTTTCAATCTCAATTTCTCTGCAGCGGATTGAAATACTTTTATCCAGGCGCGCGGAGTCTTTAAGCTTCAGAGAAACATAAAATGTATTTTCGCCTGCGGAAATCGGAATTCTGTTTTCAAAAATCAGCCGGTTCGAAATAAATTTTCCTTCGCAAACCGAAGAATCACCATCCGGAGAATATGAAATTGAAAGGGAGGCAATAACTTTTTCTGAATAATTGTTTTGTGTTTCAAAAACTATTTTGCGAATCGATTTGGCGGGCAAAGATGACTTTAGTGAAATGGAAAGTTTCTGAATTACATTTTTATTCGCGCCGGTAAAAACCGGACGCGTCAATGTCTTAGAGTTTATTTCGGCATTCTTAATAAAATTGCCGTAAGCAAAAACCGATTGCATAGAAAAAATCAAAATCAACAAATATCTAGTCACTTTGTTCTCAATCACAGTTTAAATGGCCCGGACAATTTCAACAAAAATTTCTTTTCCGACAAAAAAATATTTTTAAATATTAATTAGGAATAGAAAATACATTTTAATAACTTTTGTCCGCACTTAAGTCATACTAAAATTATTCAGGACGATGCTAGCAATAACACTTGAACCGAAACCGCAGTTTAATCTTTTCCCGAATCATTCAAGTAATGACTCCAGTTTTGAAATGGAGGTTGTTCAGGGGGAACAGTATTCAGAAATTCATCTTTATTTTCTCACAGAGAAAAAAGAAAAAAATTCCAGACGCCGCAAGAAAAAATCAAATCCCCAAAACGAAACTATATTTTTATTCTAGCTTACAGGAATCTATATGCAGGCAATTGGGTTAACAATTGTAGATTGGCTCATCATTCTGATCTACTTCGCGTTTGTATTGGGTATCGGCTGGTACCTTAGAAAATTCACCACAAGCCAGGAAGAATTTTTCCTCGCAGGAAGAAAAAATTCGGCATGGGTTGCCGGACTCGCGTTTTTATCTGCGAATCTGGGAGCGTTAGAGCTGCTTGGAATGACGGGCAATACTTTTAAATATGGAATGTATGTGGCCCATTTTTACTGGATAGGCGCAATTCCAGCAATGCTGTTCCTGGGCATATATATGATGCCGTTCTATTACAGCAGTAAAATAAATTCTGTGCCCGGATATCTGAAGCTCCGCTTCGACGAAAAAACACGCGTGCTTAACGGAATAGCGTTTGCGGTTATGACGCTCCTCGTCTCCGGCATTAATCTCTACGCGATGGCACTTGTGCTTCATACATTCCTCGGATGGAACTGGGATGTGAGCATGTGGGTCTCTGCAATTACGGTGGCCGGTTATGTGGGCTTAAGCGGTCTCATGTCTGCAATCTTTACGGAGATAATTCAGTTCTTCCTGATTTGGTTTGGACTGTTCCTTGTTTCTGTTCTCGGCATTATTGAAATAGGAAGCATGAAGGAGATCTTGGCGCGCATTAATGAATACAGCTCTCAAGTTTCATTTACAACCCTCTGGTCAACCGCATCGGATCCCACTCAAAACGGGATGTTCATTCATTGGGGAGGAATTGTTCTGGGACTCGGATTCGTCCTCTCATTCGGATACTGGACAACGGATTTTCTTGTTGTGCAGAGAGCATTCTCTGCAAAAGATTTGCGGTCGGCAAGAATGACTCCGATTCTAGCCTCATTTTTCAAAATGGCTCTTCCGTTTTTAGTTATACTTGCCGGACTAATAGCAATTGCGCTTTCAATAGATCCTAAAAGCGGCTTCAAACTTTTGCAGGACGGAGGACAGATTAATTATGATTCCGCTCTTCCTCTTTTAATTGCTCGTTATTATCCGTCTGGATTGGTCGGACTTGGAGTTACGGCTCTGCTCGCGGGCTTTATGGCGGGACAGGCTGGTAATATAAGCGCATTCAATACCGTCTGGACTTATGACATTTATAAATCGGTGATAAATAAAAATGCAAGCGATTCGCATCTGCTCTGGATGGGAAGAGTTTCCACCATCGTTGGAGTTTTAATTTCTTTAGTTACTGCATACTGGGCAAAAAGTTTTCCGAGCATAATGGATTATATGCAGGCGATCTTCTCATGGGTAAATGCGCCTCTGTTTGCAACAATGCTTCTTGGAATGTTTGTCTGGTGGATAACTCCAAACGGTGCATTCTGGGGATTGGTTGCCGGAATGTCTTCTTCTTTCTTTATGTGGATGGCGGTTAGATTCCACTGGTTCAGCGAAAGCATAATAACAATGTCTTCCACGCAGAGCGATATGGCTGCAAATTTCTGGCGCGCCTGGTGGGCATGGTCAATCTGCGCCGCCGTTACAATAATTATAAGTCTCTTTACAAAGAAAAGAAAGAAGGAAGAATTGGTCGGACTTGTAAAAGGTCTCACCGAGGAAAAACATGATCAGCATCTGCCGTTTGTAAAACGCCCGGAATTTGCCGCAATTATTTCCCTGGCTGTGCTGATTATTTTAAATATTCTTTTCTGGTAAAATAAAATTTGTTTTTATAACGCGGTGTGAAGAAGGAGATTGTATAAAATGTCTGAGCATAAAATGAAACCGATCTGGTTTTTTGTAGGACTGATTTTGATTGTTATGGGAGGAATAATTCTGCTGTCGGGAATTTATCAGATCATAAATCCGCCCGAAGCGAAAAAAGTGC